>CAYNWR010000582.1:0-1897 GCA_964400915.1 uncultured Burkholderiaceae bacterium | reverse complement strand
CATTGACGGCGTGGCCGCTCGGGCCTAGAATTTCCTTCAATCAGAATATCATTCCGTTAATCGGAAATCAAGTCGATCGGATGCCTCAGACACAAGACCGTGCCTCCTCGTCCAAGGCGACATCCGGCTGCGCCCACGGTGCCCCGCCAGCGTTCGAGGTCTAGCGATTTGAAATCCGTCATCGGTTTCATCGGCCTTGGCCACATGGGCGCTGCCATGGCCCACCGCTTGCTGGATGCGGGGTTTGCCATGGTCGTCAACGATCTGGACCCGCTGGCGAGTCAGCCCTTCGTCGAACGCGGCGCGCGCGCCGTTGCCCAGGCGCGCGAGCTCGCGGCCCTGGCCGAGGTCGTGCTCTTGTGCCTGCCCTCGCTGGACGCCACGCTGGCCGTGGCAGACGAACTGGTGGCCGGTCTGTCACCTGCCGCGGCGGATCTCCCCACCACCTTGCGTGCGTCCACCTTGCGCGTGCTGGTGGAAACATCCACCGTGGGGCCACTGGGTGTGCGTGAACTGGCCCGGCGCCTGGCGCAGCGCGGGGTCGACGTGCTGGATGCGCCCATCAGTGGCGGGCCCAGCGGCGCGCGCGCTGGCACGTTGGCGATGATGCATGCCGGATCGGATCAGGCTGTCGCCTTGGCCTTGCCCGCCATGCGCGCCATCGCCGGCCGGCTGATTCCGGTGGGGGCCGAGCCCGGCCTTGCCCAGGTCTGCAAACTGGTCAACAACGCGATTTCGGCGGCCGGCATGATCGCCGCCTGTCAGGCCACGGTGGTCGGCGTGAAATCGGGCCTGGAGGCGGGTGCGATGCTGGAGGCCATCAACGCCGGCTCGGGTCGCAACGCCGGTACGCTGGACAAGTTTCCGGGCGCGATCCTCCAGGGGCGTTTCGACCACGGAGGACACATGGGTTTGATGCTGAAGGATCTCAGCCTTTTCATCGAGCAATCGCAGGCCCTGGGGGTTCCCGCAACGCTGGCGCAGGCGGCCTATGACGAATGGTGCCGGGCGGTGCAGCGTACGGGCGCGAACGCCGACTACAGCATGGTCATCCGACACCTGGAAATCGACGCCGGGGTGCAGGTGCGGGCGGTGGCGTCCACCCCGCAACCCACCCAAACCGCCCAACACCAGGAAAGGCCCACATGATCGACGGACTCAAGGCCCAGGTGGCCTTCATCACCGGGGCTGCCGGCGGCATCGGCTCGGCCACGGCGCGCCTGTGCGCCGCTCAGGGCATGGACCTGGCACTCTTCGACCGCAATGAAGCCGGGGCAAGGGAACTCGCCTTGGAATTGCGCGCCGGTGGCGTGCGCGCCATCGCGGGTGGTTTTGATGTGCGCGCCTTTCAGCCGTTTGCCGATGCCATCGCCAGAACCCAGGAGGAGCTGGGCGGCGTCGATCACGTCATCAACGTGGCGGGCGGCGGCTCGCGGCAGACCCTGGCCACGATGTCCATCGACGACTGGCATGGCATCGTCAACCTCAACCTCACGGGCCCTTTCAATGCGGTGAAGGCCGGCAGCGTTGCGCTGCGCGCGCGCGGTGGCGGCAGCATCGTCATCGTGGGTTCCCTGGCCGGGCTGCGCATGTCGATGAACAATGGCGTCAGCTACACCGCTGCCAAGGCCGGTGTGCTGGGTCTGGTGCGGCACGCCGCCTACGAATTGGGGCGCGACAACATTCGGGTCAACGCGGTGCTTCCCGGGCCCGTCCTCACGCCCCAGATGCGCGCCAAGATATCCCAGCAGACCCTGGAACGAATTCCGCGCGAATTGCCCTTGGGCCGCTGGGTGAAGGCCGAGGAGGTGGCGGCCCCCATCCTGTTCTTCTGCTCGCGCATGGCCAACGCCTGCACCGGCACCCACGTGATCATCGATTGTGGTCAACACGTTGG
>CAYNWR010000581.1:0-1898 GCA_964400915.1 uncultured Burkholderiaceae bacterium | reverse complement strand
GGTGTACCTGCCCGGCGCGGGCTGGATCGGCCTGGATCCGACCTCGGGGTTGCTGGCTGGTGAAGGCCACATCCCGCTGGCCTGCACGCCCGAACCCTCTGGCGCCGCACCCATCTCAGGCGGCGTGGACCCCTGTGAGGTTGAATTCGACCACTCCATGTCGGTTTCGCGGATGTTCGAATCGCCTCGGGTCACCAAGCCCTACACCGATTCGCAATGGCAGGCGATCCTGGCCTTGGGAGATGCCGTCGACACCCAACTCGGATCCGGCGACGTGCGCCTGACCATGGGTGGCGAGCCAACCTTCGTGGCCACCGACGACCGCGACGGGCCTGAATGGAACACCGAGGCGCTGGGCCCAACCAAACGCATGCGTGCGCAAGAGCTCATGGGCTTGTTGTCCCAGCGCTATGCCCAGGGCGGTTTCCTACATTTTGGCCAAGGCAAGTGGTATCCCGGTGAGCAACTGCCCCGCTGGGCCCTGTCGGCCTTCTGGCGGGCCGATGGCCTGCCCTGCTGGCGCAACCCCCAGTTGTTCGCCGACGAACGGCACGCCCATGGCTACACCACGGCCGATGCCCGGCGCTTCATTGACCACTTGGCTTCGCGCCTGGGTGTCACTGGCCGGACCATTCAGCCCGGCTACGAAGACACGTTTTACTATCTTTGGCGCGAACGGAGCCTGCCGGTCAACGTCGATCCGTTCGACGCACGCCTGGACGACGAGTTGGAACGGGCGCGCCTGCGACGCGTCTTCGACCATGGCCTTGCGCAAGAGATCGGCTATGCACTTCCGCTGCAATGCGCGCCGGGCGATCCGGCGTTGAATGGGACGCGCTGGGTCAGCGGGCCCTGGTTCTTCCGCGATGAGCGCATGTACCTGATCCCAGGCGATTCGCCCATGGGCTATCGGCTGCCGCTGGATTCCTTGCCATGGGTCGCCACGGGCGACCAGGCTCTGGTCGCGGACCGCGACCCCTTCGATGGACGTGGCCCCCTGGCTCCACCGGCCTGGGGCGCTTTTGGGCAAGGCGTCGCGTCTCGCGATGCGCGGCACGACCCATCCCGCGCATTGGCAACTGCGCGCGCGGGCGCAACCCCCGTTCTGGGCCAATCACCGCTCTCATCCGCGCCCAAGCGCTTCGAATCGGCCGCAGGTCTGACACGAACCGCGTTGGTTGTCGAGGTTCGTGATCCGAGGCGGGCCAACGGTCCGGTCAAGGCGGACGAGGTCGCCGACGGGCAACGCGGTGTGCTCTATGTGTTCATGCCTCCCTTGCAGCGCCTGGAGGACTACCTGGATCTGCTGACCGCCATCGAGGACACCGCCCAGGACCTGGGTGTGAAACTCGTGCTGGAAGGCTATCCCCCGCCGCGCGATCCGCGCCTGAAGGTGTTGCAAGTCACGCCCGACCCCGGTGTGATCGAAGTCAACATTCATCCGGCGTCCAATTGGCGCGATCTGGTCGAGCACACCGAGTTTCTGTACGAGGCCGCCCACCAGACCCGCCTGGGTGCCGAAAAGTTCATGCTCGACGGGCGCCACACGGGCACGGGTGGTGGCAACCATTTCGTGGTGGGCGCCGCGCAACCGGCCGACAGCCCGTTCCTGCGTCGTCCCGATCTGCTGGCCAGCCTCATTGCCTACTGGCACAACCACCCGTCCCTGAGTTACCTGTTTTCGGGCCAGTTCATCGGGCCGACCAGCCAGGCCCCGCGGGTGGACGAGGCCCGCAACGACCAGGTCTACGAGCTGGAAATCGCACTTCGTGAAATCGAGCGCGCCGGTGGCACGCCACCCGCATGGTTCATCGACCGCGCCCTTCGCAATGTCCTGATTGATGTCACCGGCAACACCCATCGCAGCGAGTTCTGCATCGACAAGCTGTACTCGCCCG
>CAYNWR010000580.1:0-1898 GCA_964400915.1 uncultured Burkholderiaceae bacterium | reverse complement strand
AGCCCGTCACCCCAAGCCCACCATCGCCTGCGCCACCGCCCCCCACTCCGCCGGCCCGATGCGCGCGACGATGCGGCGGATGTCGCTGGGGTCCATCAGCACGGTGTGGGCCTCCTGCACGGTGTTGCCGGTGGCTAGCCAGTAGATGCCGCCGTGGGCCATCATGAAGTGGTTGCGCCCGCTGGCCGGGCGCTGGGCGAAGAAGGCCTGCACCCGCGGCTTGATCGACGGATCGATGCCGAAATCGCCTTCGCCCGACAGATCCTGCACGGCCTGTGCGCCATCGACAAAAAAGGCTGCCGATTCGGTTGCGCGGCAGTAGCGGCTGCTCCAGGCGCGATCGATGGGGGGCGCGGCAATACGAAACTGCCCACCGGCCACCCGCAGTTCGGCACGGCCCTCGTCGGACAGTTGGCGTTGCGTGTCGCAGCGCGCCAGGTCAAAGCGGCCCGCCTGGCGGTTGTTGCGCTCCAGCTCGATCTGGTCGTAGCGCGTTCGGCCATGGCGCAGGTAGATGATGAGCCCGCCCCGGCGCAGCGCCTGCGCAATCGCCTGCGGGCTGCGCAGCTCGGGCTGGGCGTCCTGCGGGGGCGGCGGCGCAAAGTTGATGTGCTGACGCAGGTCGACATTGCCCGATGTGCCACAGGCGGCCAGGCTCAGGGCGGCCACCGGCGCAGCCAGCAGGGTACGCCGGCGCAGGGGCCCAGGTGGGGTTGTGGATGTCATGAAAGCCTTGTTTTGAAACAGATTTGATTCAAATGTGCCCGTGGTGAGCGTCAGATGGACCAAGTTTGCTATTGTTTTTGTAGGCATGCGGCCAACGCGCAGTCCACGCTCCTCAGCGCAGGCGCTCCCAGGCTTTTGACAGCTCGTCGCTGATGGGCAGGCTCAAGCCCTTGTCGATCAAGGCATTGCCTTTGACAAACCAGCGCTCATACGCTGCTGCCAACGCGCCACTGCGCTGCAACTGAGCCAGGGCCTGCTCGACCAGGCCCTGCAGCCGGGCATCGTTGGGCAGCGCGATCGCAATGCGCTCGGTGCCCAGGGATTCGGGCAATAGACGCCAGTCGGCAGGTTTGGCCTTGGCTGCGGCAGACATCAGCAAAACGTCGTCGCGTGCCCAGGCCGCCGACTGACCCAATTGCAGTTGGGCAAAGGCGGCTTCGGCATCCAGCGCGCGCGCGAGCTTGAGGGTGATGCCGGTGGACTTCGCGTACTGCTCCACCCCCTTTTCCGCGGTGGATCGCCCGATCACGGACACCGTCTTGCCGGCCAGATCGCGCGCACTCTTGGCCGCATCGGTGGCGTGCACCATGAACTTCTGATGCGCGACAAAGATCACCGGCGAAAAGCGCATCTGCGCACGCCGCTCGGGGGTGTCCGACTGGCCCGCACACATCAGATCGACGCCACCACTGGCCACGGTGCGATCGACCTGATCGGCGGCCACCGGCACGGGGCGTACCTTGAGGTTGGGCCGCTGCAGGGCTGTGCGCAAATGCTGTGCGATGCCGTTGCAGATGTCGATGCTGTAGCCCACGGCGGCCTTGCTGGCGTCAAGCCCGGAGAAGGGCGGTGCGTCCTCGCGAAAGCCCAGATTGAGCTGGTCGCGCTGCACGATGCGCGCCACCTGATCCACCTGCGCGCTGGCATATGGGTGCGCCGCCGCGCCGAAGACAAGCGCCAGGGCAACGGCGCGGTGGCAAAGCTTCAACAACATGGTGCAGGCCTTTCCAGAGACGGTGAGATGCAGGGCCCCCTTGGCACAAGTGTCGCCGAAACCCGCCGGTGGGTGTCCGATCAGGCCTTGGCCACCCTTTGCTCGATGGCGCCAAAAATGCTCACACCCTGCGCGTCCTTCATCTCTATGCGGATGGTGTCGCAGCTCTTCATGAACG
>CAYNWR010000579.1:0-1905 GCA_964400915.1 uncultured Burkholderiaceae bacterium | reverse complement strand
GCCTGCGGCCTTGCTGGAGAAGTGGAAGCTCTGACGGCTGGGCCATGACGCCCCCGGACTTCATCGCCCAATGGGAGCCTCTGCGCTGACGCAGGGCCTCACCGCAGCACAAATCGATCCTTGCCGGCGCGCTTGGCTTCATACATCGCTTCGTCGGCGCGCTTGAGCACGCTGGCCAGGTCGGCACCTTCGGCAGGCCAGATCGCCACGCCGATGCTGCAACCGAGGGCCGCCCCCATGTCCCGGCCAATCCTGCGCACCTGCTCGACGATGCGGCCTGCAATATCGGCGCACAGGGTTTCAATGCGCCCGGTGTCGGCCTGCACACACACCACGAACTCGTCACCGCCCACACGGCCCAACAAGTCATCGGCGCGGGTTTGCTGGCGCAACACGTCGGCCGTCAGCCGCAGCACGCGGTCGCCCGCCTCGTGGCCCTTGCTGTCGTTGACGCCCTTGAAGCCGTCCAGATCAAGAAAGAGCAAGGCCATGCGCAAGGAGGGCATGGTCTGAGCCGCCTCGTGGCGGTGCTGCACGGCGTCGAAGAACGCCGCACGGCCCAGCAAACCGGTCAGGCCGTCCAGCTGCGCCAGCCGCAGGGATTGGTGCGTCTGCTCGTGGCGCTGCATCAGGTCATCCAGGGACGTGCGGGCGGCACGCTCCTGCAGCGACAGCGAGCCGATGCGGCGCACCGCGAGATCAATCTCGTGGATGCCGGTGCGCGGCTCGCGCCGGTCGACCCTGGGGTCGCGCACCTGGGTGGCCTTCAGCACCAGGCTCACGCGCGCCGAAATCCAGTTGGATAGAGACCAGGCGGCGAGCAGGCTGGCAGCAATCAGCGCCAAACCAAAAATCAACAGGCGGTGCAACCCGGCCTGCGAGCTTTCCGTCAGGTTCTCCAGTGGCACGGCCACCACCAGGTGAAGGCCCCACGAGGGCACCCGCATCGCCTGGGCGAGCACCCGAACACCATCGCGATTGACGGATTCGAAAGCGCCGATCTGCTCGCTGCTAAGGGCCTGGACGATCAGGGTTCCGGGCGCCTGGCCAATGAAGCGCTCTGCCGCATGGGAGCGCGCCACGTAGGCCCCGGTGTTGTGGACCAAGGTGGCGTACCAGTGCTCGGGCAGCCGTTGCTCTTCAAGCATGGCGTTGAGCGAGTCAACCGGCAGGATGAGGCGCAGGCAATGGTCCACTTTCCCGTCGATCACCACGGGCACTCCGATGGCGATCACCCAACGATCCTCCACGGGCGATTTGAAGGGCATCGAGACCACCGGTCGGCCCGAGTCAAAGACCTCCCGCAGGGCCGGCAGGTCGTTGGCTTGTCCCAGCCGGCTGCCGTATGGCAGCAGGGTCAGGAAAACGACGCGCCCGTCGCGGGTCAACAGCGAGACCGCCGAAGCGTCGCGCTGCAGGTCAATCGAGCGTTTGGCAAAGGCATACAGGGTCTGAAAATCCCCGCGCCGTGCGGAATCCGACGTGGCCAGTGTCCACAAGAACGCCAGTGAAACGTTCAGCCGCTGGCCAACAGCAATGGCGCTGGCATGGGCCCGATCGGTCAAGGCGCGCACCTCGGCCGCGCGCTCGGTCTGCACCAACTGCCACATCGAATAGACCGCCAGCGCCAGCAGCGGGGCACCGGCCAGCAGCACCAGTGCCAGCATCCAGTTGCGAATGCTCAATCCCAGACGCTTCATCTTGCAGGGCCCGGTTGATTCTGGGGTTTCAGAATCGACGGTTGCCGGCGACGGTCAACGCAGGAGGCTGGTCATTGTTGCGCACCAGCCGTCCCTGCGCCAGGGCCAAAGGCCTCGGGCGGATGTGGGATGATGCCCTGCAGCCTTTTCTTGTTGACGAATCCGATGACGAAACCCATCACCCGCCTGATCCGCCACCCCTACG
>CAYNWR010000578.1:0-1913 GCA_964400915.1 uncultured Burkholderiaceae bacterium | reverse complement strand
TGGTGGGTCCTGTAGGATTCGAACCTACGACCTACGGATTAAGAGTCCGCTGCTCTACCAACTGAGCTAAGAACCCGAACGGCAACTCCGCAGAGGGTGCGGATCGCATTCAGAACAGCCAGCGATTATAGCAGGGCGAATTGTTCTGGCCTGAGTGACACCCGGCAGGCCTCACACCAACGAAACAAGCACAAATGCCTCTTGAAATTTCCTTCCATAATTCCATATACTTGGAAATATGAACGAAAAAGCCGCTGTCCTTGCTCTCGCTGCCCTGGCGCAGGAGGCGCGCCTGCGGGTGTTTCGCGCCCTGGTGGGCGCCGCGCCCGATGGGCTGACGCCCGGCGCGCTGTCCGCGATGCTGGACATCCCGGGCTCCACGCTGTCGTTTCACCTCAAGGAGCTCATCCACGCGCGCCTGGTCGAGGTTGAGCGCGACGGGCGCAACCTGCACTACCGCCCTGCACTGGTGCAGATGCACGAGCTGTTGGGCTACCTCACCGATCACTGTTGCATGGGCAAGTCTTGTGCACCCCGCAACGCCAAGCGCCGCACCACCTCGTCAACCTGCTGAACCGGAGAACCCCATGAAGCGATTTCACGTGCACCTGCATGTCGACAACCTGGCCAAGAGCATTGGCTTTTATTCCCAGTTGTTCGCGGCCGAGCCTGTGCGGGTGGAGGGCGACTACGCCAAGTGGATGCTGGACGACCCGCGCATCAATTTTGCGATCTCGACGCGTGGTGACAAGCCTGGCATCGATCACCTGGGATTCCAGACAGACGACGCTGCGGAACTGGCCGAACTGAAAGAGCGCGCCGAAGCCGCCGACATGGCCTTGCTGGACGAGGGCACCACCACCTGCTGTTATGCGCGCAGCGACAAGCATTGGGTGACGGACCCGCAAGGCATTGCCTGGGAGCAGTTCCACACGCTGGGCAACATCCCGGTGTTCAGCGAAGGCAAATCCGGTAACGATGCGCAGGCGTGCTGCACACCCGCCGTGCGCGGAAAGCCTGTGGGCATTGCGGTGAAGACAGCCAACAGCTGTTGCTGAGGCATGAGCACCCACGTCCTGATCCTGTGCACGCACAACTCGGCGCGCAGCGTGATGGCCGAAGGCATGCTGGGGCACCTGGCGGCCAAACGGGGCCGGGACGTGCGAGCCCACAGCGCGGGAAGTGCCCCCAGTGGCCGCATCCATCCGTTTGCGCTGGAGGCGTTGGGCAACGCGGGGGTCGACACCAGCGGCTTTCGCAGCAAGAGCTGGGACGAGTTCAGCCGGCCCGAAGCGCCGCCGCTGTCGGTGGTGATCACGGTGTGCGACAGCGCCGCGGCCGAGGCGTGTCCCCTTTTCATTGGCCCAGGGGCCGATGCCACGGTGCAGCCGGTGCGGGTGCACTGGGGCTACCCCGATCCATCGAACGCCGAGGGCGGTGACGCCGGCAAGCGCCGCGCTTTCGAGCTGACGCGCCAGGCCATTGCCTATCGCATGCTGCAGCTGGTGGATCTGCCCCTGGCGTCGATGGATCGTCAGACCCTGCAGGGCGCGCTGATCCAGATCGGCCGGAGTTGAGATGGCACAGCCTGCGCCCTCTGCCCCGGCGTCCATGAGCGTGTTCGAGCGTTACCTCACGGTGTGGGTGTTCCTGTGCATCGTGGTGGGGGTCGCGCTGGGCCAGCTGCTGCCCGGCCCGGTGCAGGCCATGGGCCGCATGGAACTGGCCAAGGTCAACATCCCCGTGGGCTTCTTGATCTGGGTGATGATCATTCCGATGCTGCTGAAGGTGGACTTTGGCGCGCTGCATCAGGTCAAGCAGCATTGGCGTGGCATGGGTGTGACGCTGTTCGTGAACTGGGCGGTCAAGCCCTTCTCGATGGCGCTGCTGGGCTGGATCTTCATCCGGCACCT
>CAYNWR010000577.1:0-1918 GCA_964400915.1 uncultured Burkholderiaceae bacterium | reverse complement strand
CTTGTCGGCATACGCCGTGATCACCACGGGCAGCGGCAAGCCGGGTTCGACACCTTGGGTCTGGGCGTTGAACGCCTTGCAGAACTCCATGATGTTCAGGCCACGCTGACCGAGCGCAGGCCCGATCGGTGGCGAGGGATTGGCCTTGCCTGCTGGTACTTGCAGCTTGACAAAGCCGACGATTTTCTTCGCCATGGTTTAACACTCCTTCGGGTGCAAACGCCAGACCCACTGGGCCAAGGCTCCCCGCAACTGCAACCCAGTTTTCAGGTGATCGCTGCCGCGCCGGGTTGTGAAGCGCATGCAGCCTTTCGACGCACAGGTCGAAACCGGCGCCCGAAACCGGACGCCGTCCATGAATCCTCAGGTCTTCTCGATCTGGCTGAATTCCAGTTCGACAGGCGTTGCACGACCAAAAATCGTGACCGAAACCCGCACTTTGCTTTTCTCGTAGTTGACTTCTTCAACGGTGCCGTTGAAATCGGTGAACGGACCTTCCTTGACGCGGATGTATTCACCCACGACAAATTCCACCTTGTGGCGGGGCTTGTCCACACCCTCCTGCATCTGATCGACGATCTTTCGGACTTCCTCGTCCGAGATGGGCGCAGGGCGGTTCTTGGCGCCACCGACAAAACCGGTGACCTTGTTGGTGTGCTTGACCAAGTGCCAGGTGTCGTCGTCCATGATCATCTCGACGAACACATAACCAGGAAACAGGCGGCGCTCGGCGGTCTTGCGTTGCCCGTTCTTGATCTCGACCACCTCTTCGGTCGGCACCAGAATCCGGCCGAATTTGGATTGCATCCCCAAACGTTGGATGCGCTCGGAGATGTTGCGCTCCACCGCCTTCTCCATCCCGGAATAGGCGTGCACGATGTACCAGCGCAGGTCGGGATTGACCGGCGGCGTCGTTTCGGCGGGTGTGGATTCGGCCCCGGTCACCACGTCGGACTCACTCATGTTCATTTCCAACCCAGTATGAGACTGTAGAGAACCCACTCAAGAATCTTGTCAGTGACCAGCAGGAACAAGGCCATCACGACCACGAAGCCGAGGACATAGGCAGACATCTGCATCGCTTCCTTGCGCTCGGGCCAGACGACCTTGCGAACCTCGCGCCAGGAATCCTTGCCAAAGCCAATGAGGTCGCGCCCTGACGCCGACACGGCAAACACGCCGACCGCCGCCACCAGACCGACGATCAGCGCCAGCCATTGAACGACCGCCCCCTGGCGCGCCAGCAGGTAGAACGCCGCCAGCGCTGCAATGGCCAGCAGCACAGCGGCCGCGAGCTTGGCCTTTTCGGCTCCCGCTCCGACCGTTTCAACCTGAGATTGGATCGCCATCCCTTGCCTGCCCAAACATTCCTGCCCGACACCACCGCAACGAGCGGCCATGCCGGTACCTGATTAGAGACACCAAAGCCCGTCAGTCACCTGGCGGGCTGTTGATCACACTTGCCACCTCTTGGCGGGTGGCAGGGGCAGAGGGAATCGAACCCCCAACCTTCGGTTTTGGAGACCGACGCTCTGCCAGTTGAGCTATACCCCTTCGATTTCAGCGATGAGCCAACGCCAGCCTTGCGGCTTCACTCCATGATCTTGGCGACGACGCCGGCGCCCACGGTCTTGCCACCCTCGCGGATGGCAAAGCGCAGGCCCTCTTCCATGGCGATGGGGGCGATGAGCTTGACGGTGATCGTCACGTTGTCGCCCGGCATCACCATCTCCTTGTCCTTGGGCAGCTCGATGGCGCCCGTGACGTCGGTGGTGCGGAAGTAAAACTGCGGCCGGTAGTTGTTGAAGAAGGGCGTGTGGCGCCCGCCTTCGTCCTTGGACAGCACATACACCTCGGCGGTGAAGTGCGTGTGCGGCTTGATCGAGCCGGGCTTGCACAGCACCTGGCCGCGCTCGAC
>CAYNWR010000576.1:0-1919 GCA_964400915.1 uncultured Burkholderiaceae bacterium | reverse complement strand
ACCTGTACTACCTGCACCGCTGGGACAAGAAGGTGCCCGTGGAAGACAGCGTGGGGGCCATGAGCGATCTGGTGCGGGCGGGCAAGGTTCGTGCGCTGGGTTTGTCCGAGGTGTCGGCCACCACGATCCGCAAGGCGCACGCGGTGCACCCGATTGCGGCGGTGCAGACAGAATATTCGCTGTGGACCCGCAACCCCGAGATCGCCGTGCTGGCTGCCTGTCGCGAGATCGGCGCCGCGTTTGTGGCTTTCAGCCCGGTGGCGCGTGCCTACCTGGCCGACGCCCTGCACGACGTGGCCACCCTGGATGCCAAGGACATCCGGCGCAACATGCCGCGCTTTGCGCCCGAGCACTACACACGCAACCTCGATCTGCTGCCAGGCTACCGAGCGCTTGCACGCGAGGCCGGCTGCACACCGGCGCAACTGGCGCTGGCGTGGCTGCTGCACCAGGGCGATGACATCGTGCCCATACCGGGCACCACCAGCATCGATCATCTGCACGAGAACCTGGCGGCCGCGCAGGTGAAGCTGCCCACCGACCTGCTGGCGCGTGTGTCGGCCCACATCAACCAGCAGACCGTGAGCGGACACCGATACAACGCGCAGGCACGCGGCGAAGTCGATACCGAAGATTACTCCTGATTTAATAGCTAACCATCAAGAGTCGACGCTCGCTACAGGCCGATTCTTCTCAAAATTGCCTGCAGGGGCCCTCAAAACCCCAACCAGCGCACCCCCAGGCCGGCTGCGGCACACACGGCAATCACCTCGATCGCGCCGCGCTTGTACCTGAACAGGGCCAGAGCGGCCGCGATCAGGATCAGCAGGCCCGTTGCATCGGGCATCAGCCAGTGCGTTGCGCCATCCGCACCTTGCCCTGCGGCCTGCGGCCACAAGGCATGGCGCAGGAACAGCAAAGCCAGGCTGGCGATCACACCGACCACCGCGGCGGTGATCGCGGCCAGCGGCGCGGTGAAGCCCAATTTGCCATGGGTGGACTCCACCAGCGGCCCCCCCGCGAGGATGAACACAAACGAGGGCAGGAAGGTGAACCACGTGGCCACGCTGGCGGCCAGGGCGGCGCCGACAAAGACCAGGTCGCTGCCCAGCACCTGCTGTGTCCAGCCCCCGACAAAGCCCACGAAGGCCACGATCATGATGAGCGGCCCGGGTGTTGTTTCTCCCAGGGCCAGGCCGTCCATCATCTGTGCGGCGCTGAGCCACTGGTGCTGCTCCACCGCGCCCTGCACCACATAGGGCAGCACGGCATAGGCGCCGCCAAAGGTCACCAGCGCGGCCTTGGTGAAGAACCAGCCCATCTGTGCCAGTGCGCTGTGCCAACCCGACCAGCCGATCAGTGCAGCCATGGGCAGCACCCACAGCAACACGCCCACGCCGACCACCCAGGCCAGGCGCGCCGCCGAAAACCGCGCATGGGATGGGGTGGGGGTGTGGTCGTCGATGACGATGGGCTGCAAGTGGCCCGCAGCGGCTTGGGACTTGGTGGTGCCCTTGCCATGTTGGCCAGCCCCACCGGCCGCAAACTGCGCGGGCCAGGTGCGTGAGCCTGCCCAGCCGATCAGCGCCGCCGTGGCAACGATCCACGGAAAGCCGACCTCGAACACCGTGATCGCCACAAAACTCGCCAGGGCAATGGCCCACATCAGTGGCGTGCGGCGCGGGTGCTTGAGGGTCTTGCTGCCGATGCGCCACACCGCGTGCAGCACCAGGGCCGCGACGGCAGGACGAATACCGTCGAACAGGCCCACCACAAGGGTGGTGTGGCCCCACACCAGGTAGACCCACGACAGCCCGATCAGGATGGCCAGTGAGGGCAGCACAAACAGCGCACCCGCCACGATGCCACCCCAGGTGCGGTGCATCAGCCAGCCGATGTAGGTGGCCAACTGCTGCGCC
>CAYNWR010000575.1:0-1924 GCA_964400915.1 uncultured Burkholderiaceae bacterium | reverse complement strand
GCCGATGCGGTTGGCCGGCACCTGCAGCAGGTATTCGAACAGCGCGATGCCCCAGCTCACCAGTGCCGCGATATACCATGGCGAGGCGCTGAGGGTGCGCAGATGGCCGTACCACGCAAAGGTCATGAAGACATTGCTGGCCACCAGCAGCAGCACCACCTGCAAGGGAACGGGGAAGGCGTTGAAAGTGGTCATCGGACCATTATCCGCAGAGGCGGCGCACGCCCTGGGCCCGCATCAGGTCTTGAAGGCGCGCAGCGTGGACGCTGCGGGCCGGGTCCAGATCCGACAGGGGCGCCTGGACAAACGCGCGTTCGGCCATGCGCGGATGTGGCAGCGTGAGCTGCGGCGAGTCGATGCGCGCATCGCCGTACAACAGCAGGTCCAGATCGAGCACCCGCGGCGCATGGTGAAAGGGTCGCAACCGTCCCGCGGCCCGTTCAAAACGCAGCAGACCGGCCAGCAGATCGGGGGCCGTGAGCCGCGTGCGCAGTTTCATCACCGCGTTGACGTAGTCGGGGCCCTCGGCCTCGAAGGGCGGGCTGGTGTACAGGGGCGACACGCCCAGGGTCTCGGTCTGCCCCAACGCGCTCGCCAGCTCCTGCGTAGCGCGGCGCACGCTGGCGACACTGTCGCCCAGGTTGGCGCCCAGCGCAACAAAGGCGTCCACCGGCGGTCGCATTGAGGCTTCAGAACAATATTGGCCTGCAGCGCTCGTAAAATCTCAAGGGTTCGCTTCTCTTTTTGAAGCGCTTGAGCGCCGCCGCCGCCGCCGCGGGCGCTCCCCCTGGGTGCCCGGCGCGGCAGCCCTGGCACCCGCTGCGCTGGCACGACCTAGGTCTTCCATCAGGGACAGGCGCACGGTGTCGTCGGCGCTCCAGAACTCCTGCCACCAGTCGGCCAGCTCCACTTCGGCCTCGCCGGTCTCGGCGCGCAGCCGCAGGAAGTCAAAACCGGCGCGAAACCGCGGCTGCTCCACCAGCCCGAAAGGCGCTTGGCCACCGCGCCGGTCAAAACGCGGTTGCATCATCCAGATTTCGCGCATGTCAGCGGCCAGCTTGCCGCGCCCGGACACGTCGCCGATGCGCGCATTGAACACGTCGTCGATGGCCTCCTGCAGGGCCGGCACGGGGTGGGCACGCACGGGCCGGCCCGACGCGTCGGTGGACGTTACCTGCTGGCGCTTGCGCCATCCCTCGGCCACGTCGGACCAGAGCACACAGGCGAGCAGAAAGCTTGGCGCCACGGGCTTGCCTTCGGCCACGCGGCGGTCGGTGTCCACCAGGGCCGCGCGCACCAGTGGCGTATCCGCGCGCTCCACCGTGAGGTCCAGAAGCGGATAGATGCCGCGCGCCAGCTTCAGCTTGTGCAACTGCTCGATGGTGGCCAGCGCGTGCCCGGTCTGCAGCAGCTTGAGCATTTCGTCGAACAGGCGGCTTTGCGGCACCTCGGACAACAAGGCCAGCGCGGGCACAAGGGGCGCCGCGGTCTTCTTCTCAATGGAAAAGCCCAGAGGGCTGAGCTTGGCGGCAAAACGCGCGGCGCGGATCACGCGCACCGGGTCTTCGCGGTAGCGTGTCGCGGGGTCCCCGATCATGCGCAGCACACGGGCACGCACATCGGCCAGGCCGTTGTGATAGTCCACCACCAACTGCTGCTCGGGGTCGTAGTACATCGCGTTGACGGTGAAATCGCGCCGTGCCGCGTCTTCCTGCTGCGAGCCCCAGACGTTGTCACGCAGGACCCGGCCGCTGGCGTCGACGGCGTGTTTCATGCCAGCCAGTTCGGCGCGGCTGGTCTTCTCGTTGCCGGCCACGGGCTCGCCGGTGGGTGCGTCCATGTGGGCACGAAAGGTGGAAACCTCGATCACCTCGTGTTCGCGCCCGCGCCCGAACACCACGTGCACGATCCGAAAGCGCCGGCC
>CAYNWR010000574.1:0-1935 GCA_964400915.1 uncultured Burkholderiaceae bacterium | reverse complement strand
GCCCGGGCGTTGTTGAGGCTGCGAATTTCCAGGATCTCCTCGCGCGGCTTGCCGGCGCGCGAGGTGCCCGCGATGCGCACACGGCGCGTGTAGGCGGCCGCACCCGCCAGGCTGTCACCCGTATCCAGGTCGAGCAGCATCAGGCCGCGGCCCCCGCCCGGTTGCAGCTTGAGCGCCTCGATCTCGAAGCTGAGCACCCGCCCTTTGACCGAGACACAGATCACATGGGTGCCAGCTATCATTTGTGTAGCTGATGATGACGATTCAGCGCTCGCTGACGGCCACACCAGCGGCGCGGGGCGGCACAGGGTTTCGCCGGCCGCGCAGGTCACGAAGGCCTTGCCGCCCTTTTGCCGCGACACCATGTGCTCAATGGCTGCAATGAAGCCATACCCCCCACTGCCGGCCAGCAGCAGCTGCACCGATGGCGCACCGGCCACGTAGTGGACGATCTGGGTGCCTGGCTCCAGGTCGATCAGCGTGGTGATGGGTTGGCCGTCGCCACGCCCGCCAGGCAACTGGGACACTGGCACCGAATACACACGGCCCTGGTTGCCGAAGGCCAACAGGGTGTCCACGCTGCGGCACTCGAACGCGGCATACAGCGTGTCGCCAGACTTCACCGTGTATTCGACGGGCGTGGGCGTGTCGCCACGCTCGCGAGACCAGCCCTTTTGCGTGCGCACCCAGCCTTTTTCGGAGACGATCACGGTCACCGGCTCGTCGACCAGCTTCACCTCGGCCAGTGCGCGCTTTTCGGCCTGGATCAAGGTGCGCCGGGCATCACCGAACAGCTTGGCGTCGGCCTCGATCTCGCGCACCATCAGGCGCCGGAGCGCGGCGGGGCTGCCCAGGATGTCTTCGAGCCGGCCCTGCTCGTCGCGCAAGTCCTTCAGCTCCTGCTCGATCTTAATGGCCTCCAGCCGCGCCAATTGCCGCAGGCGAATTTCCAGGATGTCCTCGGCTTGCCGGTCGCTCAAGCGAAAACGCGCGATCAGCGCCGCCTTGGGTTCGTCGCTGGCGCGAATGAGGGCGATCACCTCGTCGATGGACAGGAGCACCAGTTGCCGGCCCTCCAGGATGTGGATGCGATCCTGCACCTTGCCCAGGCGGTGGCGTGAACGCCGCTCGATGGTTTGCTGGCGAAAACCGATCCACTCGGTGAGCAGCTCGCGCAGGCTCTTGAGCATGGGCTTGCCGTCCACCCCCACCGCGGTGAGGTTGATGGACACCGAGGTCTCCAGGCTGGTGTGGGCCAGCAAGGCCTGGATGAATTCCTTCTGGTCGATGCGGCTGCTCTTGGGCTCGAGCACCAGGCGCACGGCAGCTTCCTTGCTCGATTCGTCGCGCACACCATCGAGCACGGCCAGCACGGCGGCCTTGAGCTGGGTCTGCTCCTGCGTCAGGGCCTTCTTGCCCAGGCGCACCTTGGGGTTGGTGATCTCCTCGATTTCTTCCAGCACACGCTGGGTGCTGACACCCGGCGGCAGCTCGGTGACCACCAGTTGCCATTGGCCACGGGCCAGGTCTTCGACGATCCAGCGAGCGCGCACCTTGAGCGAGCCGCGCCCGCTGCGGTAGGCCTCTGCGATGTCCGGTGCGCTGCTGATGATCTGGGCGCCGCCCGGGTAGTCGGGGCCGGGCATCAGCTCGAACAGTTCGTCGTCGGACAGTGCGGGCGATTTGATGAGCGCCACACAGGCGCGTGCCACTTCCGACAGGTTGTGGCTGGGCATTTCGGTGGCCAGTCCCACGGCGATTCCGCTGGCGCCGTTGAGCAGGTGAAAGGGCAGACGCGCCGGCAGGCGCTGCGGCTCCTCGGTGGAGCCGTCGTAGTTGGGCACAAAGTCCACCGTGCCCTGATCGATCTCGGACAGCAGCAGGCTGGCGATGCGCGCCAGGCGCGCCTCGGTGTAACGCATCGCCGCCGCACCG
>CAYNWR010000573.1:0-1945 GCA_964400915.1 uncultured Burkholderiaceae bacterium | reverse complement strand
TCACCCACCACCCGCGCGCTCTTGACCGGGCGCGCGCCGCTGGCGCCATCAAAACCCAGACCCATGCGCGCCATGGCGTACAGGATGCGGCGCTGCACGGGTTTCTGGCCGTCCCCGACATCGGGCAGTGCCCGCCCCTTGACGACCGACAAGGCGTATTCGAGGTAGGCGCGCTCGGCGTAGGTGCCCAGATCCAGGCTGTCGCCGTCGCCTGTGTCCCCGTTGCCACCCGGGGCGCGCGGAACACCGGCACCACCTCCCGCTGCAAAGTCCAGCGTGTGTTGATCAGACATGATGAATAGACCCGAATTTGACCGATGCGGCGATGTCGAGGCAGGGCTTGGCGCCACAACGGGAATGGATCCCGCCCGCAGCGCGTGCCGTGCCTATTGCGGTTTGCCCGTGTTGAGGTGCAGGCGCGGCGCACCCGCCGACGCGGGCATGTTGCCACGGCCGATCGCGCCACCGACCGCCCCACCGACCGCAGAGCCGGGCGCCGGCGCGCCAAGCAGACCGGGCAGTCCTGGCAAGTTGGACGGCGGCGCGCTCACGGCGCGAGGTTCGCGACGCTGGATCTGCTGGCGCTCGACGATGGGCGTGGGTGGCTTGAGCGCCGTATAGATCTGCATCACCGTCTTCACGTAGTTCTGCGTTTCCTTGTAGTTCGGGATCCGGTTGCCCGCGCGCTGCACGGCACCCTCGCCGGCGTTGTAGGCCGCCAGCGCCAGATCGAGACGGCCGGGAAACAGGTTGAACAGGTCGCGCAGGTAGCGCGTGCCCGTGCGGATGTTGGTCTTGGGATCGGTAAGCTTTTTCTCGACCGGCAGCTTGGCGTCGCTGGAGACACCGTAGCGCTCGGCGGTGGCCGGCATCACCTGCATCAGGCCCACGGCCCCCTTGGGCGAGACGGCATCGGTGTCAAAGCCCGATTCCGTGGCGATCAAGGCCTGCAGCAGTTCGTAGTCGATGTTGTGCGCCTGTGCGGCGTCGCGCAGGTGGTGCTTGATCTGCTTGAAACGCGGCGCCACCTCGAAGAACGCAATGAGCTTGGGCGGTTCACGCGGCACGGCCACAGGGCGCGGTGTTTCGATCAATTCGGGGGTGGGCTTGCTCTCGCGGGTGTCGAAGCTGGCACCACCACGGTAGAACAGCTCATAGCGGTCGTCGACACGCTCGTGGGCGAAATGCGCAACGCCCTGGGCGTCCACGTAGGCCCAGACTTCCACACGTGCGAGATCGGCCTGCGCCGGCACGGCCAGGTTGGCTTGCACCGGGACGGCGAAGGACATTAAAAACGATAGCAAAACAACAAGCAGTGGCGCTCGCATAAGGTCAATTCTAGTCAAATATCGACAACAACGCTGTCGCCACGGCTTTCCATCAGCTCGCGGCGGGCGGCGGCCTCACCCTTGCCCATCAGGCGGGTGAAGAGCCCTTCGGTCTGCGCAAAATCGAGTTGCGCGAGCCGCACCGGCAGCAGGCGCCGCGTGTCGGGGCTGAGGGTGGTCTCCCACAACTGCTCGGCGTTCATTTCGCCCAGGCCCTTGAATCGGCTGATCTGGCAGCGCTCGCGCGCAACGCCCTCCTTGGCCAGCTTGTCCAGGATCACGGCCAGTTCGTCGTCGTCCAGCGCATACAGCTTGGCTGCAGGCTTCTTGCCACGCGCGGGTGCGTCCACACGGAACAAGGGCGGCCGTGCCAGGTACACATGCCCGGCGTCGACCAGCTTGGGAAAGTGCTTGAAGAACAAGGTGAGCAGCAGCACCTGGATGTGCGAGCCGTCCACATCGGCGTCGCTGAGGATGCACACCTTGCCGTAGCGCAGCGATGACAGATCGACGCTGTCCTGCGGCCCGTGCGGGTCGACCCCGATCGCCACCGCGATGTCGTGGATCTCGGTGTTGGCAAACAGGCGCTCGCGTTCCACCTCCCAGGTGTTGAGCAC
>CAYNWR010000572.1:0-1953 GCA_964400915.1 uncultured Burkholderiaceae bacterium | reverse complement strand
GTCAGCATCGATCCCAGCCTGTTGGCGGACGACAAGGACATGCTCGAAGACCTGGTGGCCGCTGCGTTCAACGCGGCCGTGCGCAAGGCCGAAGACACCTCGCAGGAGAAGATGTCGCGCTTCACGGCCGGCATGCCTGGATTGCCAGCGGGCATGAAGTTCCCGTTCTGAGCGCCAGTGTCTCGGATTCACGCGACGCCGCTGTGCCGCCGATGTCCAACGGTCCGCTCGAAGGGCGCGAACCATGCCCAGCGCGCTGGAAGGCTTGATCGACGCCTTGCGGGTGCTGCCCGGCGTTGGGGTCAAGTCCGCCTCGCGCATGGCGCATCACCTGCTGCAACACGACCGGCAGGGCGCGCAGGCACTCGCACGGGCGCTGGAGCACGCGGCCCGCACGGTGGGGCACTGCGAACGCTGCCACACCTTCAGCGACGAACCCATCTGCGCCACCTGCCGCGATCCATCGCGCGACGACACCAAGCTGTGTGTGGTCGAGACTCCGGCCGACCAGGCCGCGATCGAGCGCACCCTGGCCTTCAAGGGGCGGTATTTCGTGCTGCTGGGACGCATCAGCCCGCTGGATGGCATTGGACCGCGGGACATCGGCATTGATCGCCTGCTGGAGCGCGCCAGCGACGGTGTGGTGCAAGAGGTGATCCTGGCGACCAATTTCACCGCCGAAGGCGAATCCACTGCGCATGTGGTCCATGAGGCCTTGCGACGCCGGGGCCTTGCAGTAACCCGGCTCGCGCGCGGGGTTCCCGTGGGCAGTGAGCTGGAATACGTCGATCTCGGTACGATCGCCCACGCGCTGGCCGATCGGCGGTAGGCGGCAGTAGGCGGCTGTCAGCGGCGGTAGGTTGCCCCGCCCATCACCAGCCCGTCAGGTCACTCGCCACAGACAACGATTCACGCGCCATCACAGGCGACATCGTTCGAATCATTGGCCTTCACGCGCGTCGGGCCTCATCCATTGGGCCTTGTGTACAAGCCGCTCGTACAAACCCGCAAGGGATGGCCCCGATGCGTGCCGCAAGGCCGTTTCGTAAGCTCATTGGTCACAAAGAAATCAAAATCAGGAGAGACAAACCATGACCCTTTTCACACGACGACGAATCCACACGCTGGCGCTTGCAAGTGCTGCCGGCCTGGCGCTGCCGCGCGTGGTGGCACAGGCCAAGCCGGAGAAATCCAAGGTCGTGATCGCCGTGGGTGGCAAGTCCGCTTTCTACTACCTGCCGCTCACCATTGCCGAGCAACTGGGCTACTTCAAGGCCGAGGGCCTGGACGTCGAGATTCCCGATTTTGCGGGTGGCTCGCGCTCGCTGCAGGCGGTGTTGGGTGGCTCGGCCGATGTCGTTTCTGGTGCGTACGAGCACACCATCAACCTGCAGGCCAAGAACCAGATGTTCCAGGCCTTTGTGCTGCAGGGGCGCGCGCCGCAGATCGCGCTGGGCGTGTCCACCAAGACGATGCCGGGCTACAAGGGCCTGGCTGACCTCAAGGGCAAGAAGATCGGCGTCTCGGCACCGGGCTCGTCCACCAACATGGTGGCCAACCTGCTGCTCTCGCGTGTGGGCATCCGCCCCTCGGACGTGAGCTTCATCGGCATCGGTACCTCGGCGTCGGCCCTCACGGCGGTGCGCAGCGGCCAGGTGGACGCTCTGTCCAATCTCGACCCGGTGCTGACCATGCTCGAACAAAAGGGCGAGATCAAGGTGGTGGCGGACACGCGCACGCTCAAGGGCACGGCCGAGGTGTTCGGCGGCCCGATGCCAGCCGGTTGTCTGTATGCACCGATGGAATTCGTGCAGAAGAACCCGGCCACCTGCCAGGCGCTGGCCAATGCCATGGTGCATGCGCTCAAGTGGCTGCAGACGGCCGGGCCCAGCGACATCATCAAGACGGTGCCCGATTCGTATTTGCTGGGAGATCGCGCGCTGTACCTTGCGG
>CAYNWR010000571.1:0-1956 GCA_964400915.1 uncultured Burkholderiaceae bacterium | reverse complement strand
GCAAGATGCTGCTGGCGTTCTCGCGCGACCTGCGTGTCGTGATGTTGCGGCTGGCCTCGCGCTTGCAGACCCTGCGCCACCACGCGGCTTCACGCACGCCGGTCGTGCCAGCCCTGGCGCAGGAGTCGCTGCACGTGCTGGCGCCGCTGGCCAACCGCTTGGGCCTGGGCGCGCTCAAGTGGGAGATGGAAGACCTGGCTTTTCGCTTCATCGAGCCGACGACCTACCACGACGTTGCCAGGCGCCTGGACGCCAAACGCAGCGAGCGCGAAGCCCAGGTGCAGCAGTTGCGCGAGCAGATCCATCGCGCGCTGCTGTCGCAGCGCATCGCGGCCACGGTGCTCGGGCGGCCCAAGCACATCTACAGCATCGTGCGCAAGATGCGGGGCAAGGGCCTGGATTTTTCTCAGGTCTACGACGTGCGGGCATTGCGGGTGATCGTGTCCACCGTAACCGACTGCTACGCGGTGTTGGCCTATGTGCACGAGCGCTACACCCCGGTGCCCGAGGAGTTTGACGACTACATCGCCCGGCCCAAGAGCAATGGCTACCAGTCGCTGCACACGGTGGTGCGGGACGAAACCGGCCAGGCCGTCGAAATCCAGATCCGAACCCAATCGATGAACGAGCACGCCGAGCACGGCGTGGCCGCGCATTGGGCCTACAAGGAGGCGGGCGTCAAGGGATACGAAGGCGTGAGCGCTGCCGGCGACTACGAGGCCAAGATCGCGGTGCTGCGCCAGTTGCTGGCCTGGCAGCGCGACATGGAGTCGGCAGTGGAGGGCGGGTTGGATGCCAGCGCCTCCAGCGCGGCCCGCGAACTGCTGCAGGACCAGATCTACGTGCTCACGCCAGCGGCGCAGGTCGTCGAGTTGCCGCGGGGCGCCACGCCGCTGGACTTTGCCTACAGCGTGCACACCAGCCTGGGCCACCGCTGCCGCGGCGCCCGCATCGACGGAGCGATGGTGCCGTTGAACACGGCCTTGCAAAACGGCCAGACGGTGGAGATTGTGGCGGCCAAGGAAGGCGGACCTTCGCGCGATTGGCTCAACGCAGAGCTGGGCTTTCTGGTCAGCCACCGTGCGCGCTCCAAGGTTCGGGCCTGGTTCAACACACTCGCGCAAGCCGAAACGATCGCTCGCGGACGCGAGGCGGTCGAGCGACTGCTGCAGCGCGAAGGCCGCACCGCGCTGGCCCACGACGACCTGGCCCTGCGCCTGGGGCTGGCCAACGCCGAGGCGGTGTTCGAAGCCGTCGGCAAGGACGAACTGTCGCTGCGCCAGATTGAAACAGCGTGGACCCCGACCCCGGTCGTCGCCGCGCCCGAGGTGCCAGTGCGCCGGCCCGGGGGCAAGGCGGGTGCCCTCGCGTCCGGTGGCGTGATGGTGGTCGGTGTGGGCTCGCTGCTCACACAGATGGCCAAGTGCTGCAAGCCCGCGCCGCCCGACGACATCAGCGGTTTTGTCACACGCGGCAAGGGCGTGAGCGTTCACCGCGCCGATTGCAGCAACTACCGGCAGATTGCGGCACGCAGCCCTGAGCGGGTCATCGAAGTGGAGTGGGGCGTGCCCGCCCGAACCGGTGGCATGTTGTATCCCGTGGATGTGACGGTCGAGGCAAGCGACCGCAACGGGCTGCTGCGCGACATCTCTGAGGTGTTTGCCAAGGACAAGATCAATGTCATCGGGGTACAAAGCCAGTCGGTGCGCGATGGCCTGGGCACCACCGCGTGGATGACGTTCACGGTGGAACTATCCGACGTCGCGCGCCTGGGGCGGGTGCTGGCTCAGGTGCAGGATGTGCGCGGTGTGAGACGCGCGCACCGGCGGTGATGCCAGCGCCAGCCCTGCGGGGCGGACGCACAGCTCTGCTACAATGGTGGGCTACAAGCAAATGCTTGAAGGCGCGTAGCTCAGCTGGTTAGAGCACCACCTTGACATGGTGGGGGTCGGTGGT
>CAYNWR010000570.1:0-1960 GCA_964400915.1 uncultured Burkholderiaceae bacterium | reverse complement strand
CCTAGGGCTAGCGCGCATGGTGAACATTGCAACATTCAACTACAGTTGACGGCAACCCGACGACCCGACCAAGGAGCACCCCCATGAACAAGCGTTCGATGTTGAAGAACCTCGCTGTTGCAGCGGTCGCCAGTGCGCTCGCGCCCATGGCGTCTGCACAAGCCTGGAAGCCCAGCAAACCCATCAACCTCATCGTGCCCTGGGCCGCTGGGGGCTCGACGGACCAGATCACGCGCGTGGCGGCTGGCGAGCTCGAAAAAGTACTGGGCCAGAAGATCATTGTGGTCAACCAGCCGGGCGCGTCCGGCTCCATCGGCACCAAGAACGCCTGGGATGCGCCGCGCGACGGCTACACCTGGGCCGCTGGCGCCGCGCAGGATCTGGGCGCGTACCAGTCGCTGGGCATGCTCAATGCATCTGCCAAGGATTGGCACCTGTTCCTGCACGTGGCCAACATCCCCGTGGTGGGCGTGGGCGCTTCCACGCCCTACCAGAACATCGGGCAGTTGCTCGACGCGATGAAGGCCAAGCCCGGTGAGGTCAAGGTGGCCACAGCCGGGGTCACCTCGGGTGGGCACAACGCCATGGAGGCAATCTCGCGTGCGACGGGGGTCAAGTACCGCCATGTCACCTACGACGGCGGCAACCCTGCGGTGGTGGCCACCGTGTCCGGCGAGACGGACGTGACCACCCAACTGGCGGTGGAGCAGGCCGAGATGATCCGTGGCAAGCGCATCCGGCCGCTGGCCACGGTGTCCGATCGCCCGCTGGAGATCGAAGGTTTCGGCGCCATCCCGGCGATCAGTGCCACCCTGGCGGGCTTCAAGGCGCCAGCCAACTACTTCGGCATCTTCATCCCCAAGGGCGTGCCCGCCGACGTGGTGGCCACGATGGAAAAGGTCTGGGCCGACACCATCAACAACAACGCCGCCATCAAGGCCTATGCGGTCAATCGCGGGGCCTTGTTCGCGCCGTCGTCGGGCGATGCGGCGCAGGCGGCGGCTTTCCCGGCCATCCAGGCCAACGCCTGGCTCCTGCACTCCACCGGCAAGACCAAGGTCGCGCCGGACACCGTGGGCATTCCCAAGCCTTGATGCGCCGAAGTCCCGAGCGTGTTGGCCGCGCGACCAACACAGTCAAGGCAAGCCCCCCGGGGGCCCCGGCATGAGCATGGAAGACGACACGGCCGCAGGCGGCAGCGCGCGGCGCGATGCCTGGTCGGCCCTGTTCTGGATCGTCTTCGGCGGCGCCATCGCCGTGGCGTCGTGGAACATGGATCGGCTGGAAAACCTGCACATCAACCGGTATGAGATTCCGGGCCTGGTGCCCGGCCTGCTGGGCACGGCGATCATGGCCCTGGGGGCGCTGTTGGCGCTGCGGTCCGTGGGGCGGGGCGCGCTGCGCCCGGATGTTGCCGCGCCCGCAGCCGAACATCGCACCCGCTGGCCGGTGGTGGCCGCCACGCTCATCTATGCGCTGGTGCTGGTCGGCAACGGCCTGCCGTTCTGGCTGGCCACCTGGTTGTTTGTGGCGGCTTTCATCTATGGGTTCGACCTGCAACGTCAACGCGCGCTGGGGCGCAGCCCGGTGAAGGTGCTGGCCATCGCGCTGCTGATCGGCGGTTTGACGGGTGCGGTGGTCAGCGTGGCGTTCAGCCAGGTGTTCTACGTGCGTCTGCCCTGAACGGAACAACGCCTGTGTTTCAAGGACTCGTCGCCTTCGGGCATTCATTGGCTGGCTTTCTCACGCTGGAATCCATCGCCTTCGTGCTGGCCTCCACGCTGGTGGGGGTGATCATCGGCGCCTTGCCAGGGCTCACGGCCACGATGGGCGTGGCGCTGATGACCACGCTCACGCTCAAGCTGCCCTCGGCGCAGGCGCTGCTGGTGCTGATCTGCACCTACGTGGGCGCCATCTACGGCGGCAGCCGCAGCGCGATCCTGCTCAACATCCCCGGCAC
>CAYNWR010000569.1:0-1965 GCA_964400915.1 uncultured Burkholderiaceae bacterium | reverse complement strand
AGTTGTCGCATTCGCTGATCGCGTTTGGGCGTGGCGAGGTTTTTGGTGTGGGGCTCGGCGGAAGCGTCGAGAAGTGGCACTGGCTGCCCGAAGCCCACACCGATTTCCTGTTGGCGGTGCTGGGCGAAGAGTTCGGCCTGATGGGTGTGCTGCTGGTGATCCTGGCCTTCCTGTGGCTGACCCGCCGCATCCTGGCCATCGGGCGGCAGGCCATCGTCCTCGATCGCATCTTCTCGGGCCTCGTGGCACAGGGCGTGGGCCTGTGGATCGGATTCCAGGCCTTCATCAACATGGGCGTGAACCTTGGGGCGCTGCCCACGAAAGGTTTGACGCTGCCGCTCATGAGCTACGGTGGCTCGGCCATCATCATGAACGCCGTGGCCCTGGCCATCGTGCTGCGCATCGACCGCGAGAACAAGACCCTGATGCGCGGCGGGAGGGTTCCGTCATGACCCGCAGCGCGCTGGTGATGGCGGGTGGCACCGGGGGACACATCTTCCCGGGGCTGGCGGTGGCCGAAGCCCTGCGCGCACGCGCATGGTCCGTCACCTGGCTCGGCGGGCCATCCGGCAGCATGGAGTCTCGTCTGGTGCCGCCTCGCGGCTTTGCCTACGAGGCCGTCGATTTCTCGGGACTTCGGGGCAAGGGTCCGTGGGCATTTGCCTGGTTGCCCCTGCGCCTGCTGCGTGCCTTTGCGCAAAGCTTGCGGGTGGTCCGGCGCGTGCGCCCCGACGTTGTCCTGGGCCTGGGCGGGTACATCAGCTTTCCGGGCGGCATGATGGGCGTGCTGGCGGGCAAGCCCCTGGTGCTGCACGAACAGAACGCCGTGCCGGGTTTGGCCAATCGGGTGTTGGCCCAGATCGCCGACCGGCGTTTCTGCGCGTTCCCCGGCGGACTGCCCAATGCCCAAGCCATCGGCAACCCGCTGCGCGAGGCCTTTGTGTCGCAAGCCGCGCCGGACGAGCGTTTTGCGGGGCGCCAGGGGCCGCTGCGCGTGCTGGTGGTGGGTGGAAGTCAAGGGGCCCGCGCCCTCAACGACGTGGTGCCCCAGGCCCTTGCCTTGCTCAGCGGTGCCGAGCGACCGCTCGTGACGCATCAGGGTGGGGCAGCCCAGATCGACGACCTGCGCGCACGTTATCAGGCCGCTGGCGTGGCGGCCGAGTTGCTGCCGTTCATCGACGACATGGCCTCGGCCATGGCCACGGCCGATCTGGTTGTGGCGCGGGCCGGCGCGTCGACGGTGACCGAGCTGGCAGCGGTTGGCGCGCCGGCGCTGTTCGTCCCGTTTCCTCAGGCCGTGGACGATCACCAGACGCGCAACGCCCGATTCCTGGTGGACGAAAAGGCCGCTTGGCTGATGCCGCAGTCCGAGCTGAACGCCCAGGCGCTGGCGAATTTTCTGCGCACGCTCGACCGCGGCGAGTTGTTGGCGCGGGCTCGCCGTGCGCATGCGTGCCGCCGCGTCGATGCCGTCCAATCGGTGGTGGAGGCGTGTGAAGCCCTGGTGCCGCAGGCGAAAGGGAGCCAGCGATGAAACACGCGATCCGGCACATCCATTTCGTCGGCATCGGAGGCGTGGGGATGAGTGGCATCGCCGAGGTGCTGTCCAACCTCGGCTACACCATCTCAGGCTCGGACCTGGCCGATGGGGCCGTGCTGCAGCGCCTGCGCGGCCTGGGCATCACGACCCATGTGGGCCATGCGGCGGCGCACGTGGCCGATGCGGACGCCGTCGTGACATCCACCGCCGTGCAGGCAGACAACCCGGAGGTGCTGGCCGCGCGCGAGCGCCGCATCCCCGTGGTGCCACGGGCGCTGATGCTGGCCGAGTTGATGCGCCTCAAGCGTGGCATCGCCATTGCAGGCACACACGGCAAGACGACCACCACGAGCCTGGTTGCCAGTGTGTTGGCCGAGGCGGGTCTGGACCCCACCTTTGTGATTGGTGGGCGCCTGAACAGCGCC
>CAYNWR010000568.1:0-1969 GCA_964400915.1 uncultured Burkholderiaceae bacterium | reverse complement strand
GGCTCGGTCACGGCGGGCAACAGCTAGCAGACGTCCGATGGTGCGGGCGCTCTGATTCTGGCCAGTGAAGCGGCGGTCAAGCGTTTCGGTTTGACGCCCCTGGCGCGATTTGTCAGTTATGCCAGCCGCGGCGTGCCGCCCCACATCATGGGCATCGGTCCCGTGGAAGCGATACCCGTTGCCCTCAGGCACGCGGGCCTGAAGGCCGAGGACATCGGCTGGTATGAGCTCAACGAAGCCTTTGCCGCTCAATCGCTAGCGGTGATCCGCAGTCTCGGGCTCGATGCCTCCAAGGTCAATCCGATGGGGGGTGCCATCGCACTGGGCCATCCGCTGGGTGCCACCGGTGCCATCCGCTCAGCCACCGTCGTTCACGCCCTGCGGCGCCAGAAGCTGCGTTATGGCATGGTCACCATGTGTGTCGGCATGGGCCAGGGCGCAGCCGGCATATTCGAGCGCGTCTGAGGCCAGCGTGCCATGGGGGATTTGAACCACGGCCGCCGCCAGGTCCTGCGCGTGGGCGCGCGCTGGATGCTGGCCACCACGGCGGGCGCGGGTCTGACAGCCTGTGCCTCGTCGGACGACAGTCCGCGCTTTGCGCGCATCGGCGATGCGCTGTCGGCCATCGAGCGGGCCGTTTCGCAGCAGGCCCGCATGGCACATGGCTGGAGCCTGCCCGAGGTGCTGAACCACATCGCCCAAGGCATCGAGTACTCGATCGGCGATGGCTTTCCTCAGCTGGAGTCGGCCCTGTTTCGCCACACCGTCGGACGTGCGGCCTTTGCCGTTTTCGATGTTCGCGGCGCGATGAACCACTCGCTGACCGAGCCCATCCCCGGGGCGCCATCGATTGCGCAGCCGGCTTCCCTGCCGATGGCCGCAGCGCGTTGCATGACGGCCCTGCAGCGCTTGCAGGCCTTTGGCGGAACACCCCATCCGCACTTCGCCTATGGTGCGTTGACGCGGGAGCAGAACCAGCGCGCCCACCTGATGCACCTGGCCAACCACTGGACGGCGCTGGTGCAAATGGCATGAATTCGGCATGAGTTCGGCATGATCACGCAACACGCGTTTGACCAAGCTCTGGCTCTGGATGCACTGGGTGCCGGACGCTACCAGGCCCACACCAGCAATGCCTACGCCAACATGGTCGGGCCCTTCGGTGGGGTCACGGCAGCGCAGCTCTTGCAGGGCCTGCTGCTCCATCCAGAACGCGAGGGCGAGCCGGTGGCGCTGACCGTCAACTTCTGCGCGGCGATTGCCGATGGCGGGTTTGTCGTCGAGGCGCGGCCTGTGCGCACCAACCGCAGCACCCAGCACTGGACCCTGGACATCGTTCAGGACGGACAGGTGGCGGCCACGGCCACGGCCCTGACCGCAAAGCGGCGTCCGACCTGGGGAACGGACGAGCATTCGATGCCCGCCGCACCCGAACCAGGTGCCGTGGCGGCCTTTGCTGGACCTTACCGGGTGGAGTGGCTCAAGCAGTACGAGTTGCGTTACCTGGAAGGCGCGTTCCCGGCTGGCTGGGACGGGCGCGATCACGGCCACAGCCGAACACGCCTGTGGTTGCGCGATGCGCCCGCGCGGCCGCTGGATTTCACGTCGCTGTGCGCCATGTGCGATGTGTTCTTTCCGCGGGTCTGGCTGCGCCGCGCCAGCTTTGTGCCCCTGGGCACGGTGACGCTGACCATCTATTTCCACGCCGATGCCGCATGTCTGGCGCGCGTGGGCACCGGCTACGTTCAGGCCCAGGTGCAGGGCCAGGGGTTTCGTCAGAACTTTTTTGATCACACCGGCCAAGTCTGGAGTGCGGATGGTGGCTTGCTGGCCACCACACACAGCCTGTACTACTTCAAGAGCTAGAACTTGGAACGCCTGTGGCCTGGCTCTAACCCATTTTGTGAAAGACCTATTGAAACCATGAGCACCGACATCCTTTCGCACACCGAGAACGGTGTGCGCACCC
>CAYNWR010000567.1:0-1974 GCA_964400915.1 uncultured Burkholderiaceae bacterium | reverse complement strand
CTGCAACCGGTTGGGCGGCGCGCATCGGTGAAATGACCCAGGTGCAGGCCGGCGACGTCGGTGATGCTGCCGGGCCAGCCCCCTGGGGGGCAGGAAATGGTCATGTCAGGACTTGTCGTTCGAACTGATCGACCGGCACGGGGCGGCCGAAGTGGTAGCCCTGGTAGATGTCGCAGCCGTGGAAGGACAGGAAGGCCACCTGCTCTTCGGTCTCGACCCCTTCGGCCACCACGAACATGCCCAGGCTGTGCCCGAGGTTGATGACCGTCTTGGCAATGGCAGCGTCGTTGGGATCGGTCATCACATCGCGCACGAAAGATTGGTCAATCTTGATGTGATCGATGGGCATGCGCTTGAGATAGGTCAGCGACGAGTAACCGGTGCCGAAATCATCCAGCGAAAAACCAATGCCGCCCGCCTTGAGCTGGTTCATCTTGTCGATCGTTTCATTGACGTCGTGCACGAGCATCGACTCGGTCAGTTCGAGCTTGAGCTTGGAGGGGTCGGCGCCCGTGTACTCAACCACACCACGCACATAACTGACGAAATCCGGCTGGCGAAACTGACGGGCACTGACGTTGACCGACACCACCATATCGGCAAGCGACGGTGACTTGGCCCAGATGGCCAGCTGCTGGCATGCGGTTTCGATGACCCAGTTGCCCAGAGGAACGATCAGGTTTGTTTCCTCGGCAACGGGGATGAACTGGCCCGGAGAAACCATGCCTCGCGTGGGGTGCGGCCAGCGGATCAGCACCTCGGCGCCAACAATTCGCCCCTGCGCATCCACCTGTTGCTGGTAGTACAGCACGAACTGGGCGGCGCTGATCGCTTGGCGGATGTCCTGTTCCAGTTCGGCGCGGCCCGTCACGGCGGCTTGCATCTTGGGATCGAAGAAGCGGATGGCGTTGCGGCCTGCCGTCTTGGCCTGGTACATGGCCAGATCGGCCTGCTTGAGCAGATCGTCGACCGAATGCTGCTGCGTGTCCGCGATGGCGATGCCAATGCTGGGCGTGGAATGAAACTCGACACCACCAAGCTTGTAGGGCTGGCGCAAGGCATCAATCACCTTCTGCCCGGCGTGCTCGGCGTGCAGGATGGCTGCGTCGTGCTCGCGCGGGAGGCCCTCCAGCAGAACCACAAACTCGTCGCCGCCCTGGCGCGCCACGGTGTCGCTGCGGCGCACACACGTGGCCAGGCGTTCGGCCACCTGGCGCAGCAGCAGGTCACCCATGTCGTGACCCATGGTGTCGTTGAGTGTCTTGAAGTTGTCCAGATCGATAAACATCAGCGCGATGTGCTGTCCATCGCGCTGGATCAGATCCAGACCGTGTCGCAGCCGATCCATGAGCAGGCGCCGATTGGGCAGCCCGGTCAAGGCATCGAAGTACGCCAGGTGGTGGATCTTGTCCTCGGCCGCCTTGCGCTCGCTGATGTCGTTGAATGTACCGACGTAGTGGGTGATCTCGTTGTCTTCACCGCGCACGGCCGTCAGGGTGTGCCAGTCCGGATAGACCTCGCCGTTCTTGCGCTTGTTGCGCACTTCGCCACGCCAACTGCCGACCTTGCGCACGCTGGACCACATCGCCTCAAAGAATTCGGGCGGGTGTTCACCGGAAGACAGGATATCCAGCGTGCGCCCCACCACCTCGTCGGAGCTGTAGCCTGTGATGCGTGTGAACGACGGGTTGACCCGCAAGATCTGCCGGGACGCGTCGGTCACTGCCAGGCCATCCTGGACATCGAAGGCCGTGGCAGCCACACGAAGGTCGGACTCTGCGGCCTTGACCAGGGTCACGTCGCGGGCCAGCACCACAAAGCGCGGCTCGCCACCCACGCCCGTGGTCTTGATCGACACCGACAAGTCGTACACGCGCCGCATGCCGCCGCGCAGGCTCAGTTCGATCTGCTTGCCCGAAGACCGGCCCCAGCGGATGGCCTCGTCAAGCACCTGGCGCATCCGATCGCGGGTTT
>CAYNWR010000566.1:0-1980 GCA_964400915.1 uncultured Burkholderiaceae bacterium | reverse complement strand
TGCTGCACCCAGTGCGTGAGCATGAAGGTGGTGAAGCTGGCATCACACACCGTGCCCACGTGGGCGCCCGCGTCGGCCAGGCTGAACAGCGCGCGCGGGTGCGTCAGCATGGTGTGCACCGCGTCCAGCGAGCCTTCGTTGTAGTTGAAGATCGGAAAGTAGATCAGCGCCTGGCCGTCGCCCGAGCTCAGGTGGTCGTAGATGGCCTCCAGCGCGGTGCAGCCGCGCTGTTTGGCCCGCACGTAGAAGCTGTCGGTCACCTTGGGTTCGTAGTCGGGTTTGGGTCCCAGGGGGAACATGCGCGCGCTGATGAGTTCGATGCGCGCCAGCAGGATGTCCACCAGGGGCGGGATGGGCGTGCCGTCACCCGCCATGCGCTCGGACTGGCCCGCCAGGATGGCTGCCTTGCGCGCGGGCTCGCGCATGGCTGCGGCGCGCTCGGGCAAAGGCAGGTGCGCGATCGCCTTGTACGCCGGGTAGCCCATGAAGGGGTGAAAACTGGCGTCCAGCCCATTGATCACCCCGATGCCGCGCGGGGCCGCCTGCAGGTACAGATCGAGCCCCTTGGCAACGGCCACCTCGACGCGCGCGCGCATGGCCTTGTATTGATCGCCACCCGGGTCGCGCTGCAGCCAGCTCATCGACAGCGGCCGGCCCGCTGCGCGGGCCATGGCCTCGACCAGACCGAACTCGGGGTCAAAACGCTCGGCGCCACGCAGCAGATCAAAGTCGCTGACCACCTGCAGCACGCCACGATGGCGCCCGGCCAGCACGGATGCCAGGCCCGTCAGTTCGGCCAGGCTGGCTTCGGACGCCGGTGTCTCGTGGCCCGCCGCCGTGCGGTGGTTATCGGTGCGCCCCGTGGAGAAGCCCAGGGCGCCGGCGTCCAGCGCCTGGGCCAGCAGGCGGCGCATCTGCTCGATGTCTTCGGGCGATGCGGCCTGCTGCGCCACGGCACGCTCGCCCATCACGTACATGCGCAGCGGGTCGTGGGGCACCAGGGTGAGGAAGTCCAGGCTGTGCGGCATGGCGTCCAGCGCGTCCATGTACTGCGGGAACGATTCCCAGCCCCAGCGGATGCCTTCGGCCAGCGCCACGCCGGGGATGTCCTCCACACCCTCCATCAGACCGATCAGGCGCTGCTGCTCGCCCGGGCGCAGCGGCGCAAAGCCCACACCACAATTGCCCATCACCAGGGTGGTGACGCCATGCCAGATGCTGGGGCTGAAGGTTTCGTCCCACGTCACCTGGCCGTCGTAGTGGGTGTGGATGTCGACGAAGCCGGGCGTGAGCCAGGCACCGCTGGCGTCGATGGTCTCGCGCGCGGCGCTGCCCACCCGGCCCACCTGCGCGATGCGCCCGTCCTGCACGGCCACGTCGGCCACCTGGGGCGGCGCGCCCGTGCCATCGACCACCGTGGCGCCTTTGAAAACGATGTCAAACATTCGAAAGCCCTCCTCGGCTGTTGCGGTCCAGGCGGCGCCAGGTGAAGGCACACAAGAGGCCGCTCACGATGTGCCAGATGCCCCACAGGCCGGCAATCGTCACCATTCCAAAATCGTTGTTGAACTGCAGCGCGATGATGCCCAGCGCCAGGCCCGCGTTCTGCATGCCGCCTTCGATCATCACGGCCCGCCGGTCGGGCGTGCTCAGGCGCAGGGCATGGGAGGTGAGCCAGCCCAGCACCAGGCCCGAGGCGTTGTGGGCAACCACCAGGCCCAGTGTGGGCAGCAGCGCCAGCGTGAGCGCGCTGCGCTCGCGCGCCAGGCCAACGATGATGAAGGCAAACAGCGCGACCAGCGAGAACTTGGCCAGGCCACCCTTGATGCGCTCGGCCAGGCCAGGCAGGCGGTACGCCACCAGCATGCCCAGGCTCATGGGCACGGCCAGCATCAGCAGCAGGCTCTTCCAGATGTCGCTGGCGTCCACCTCCAGGGTGCGCAGCCAGCCCGCCGTGGCGGGGTTGGCCGCCACCATCCA
>CAYNWR010000565.1:0-1983 GCA_964400915.1 uncultured Burkholderiaceae bacterium | reverse complement strand
TGCACCAGGCCCATGGTGCCCGCGTAGCTGTAGGGCAGGATGGCCTGTGGGTCGCGCGCGGCGATGGCCGACAGGCGCGCGGCGATGTCGGACAAGGCCTCGTCCCATGCAACCGGCTCAAATCGGCCCGCGCCCTTGGGCCCCACGCGCCGCAAGGGTGTCAGCACACGCTCCGGGTGGTGGGTGCGCTCCGGGTAACGCGACACCTTGGTGCACAACACGCCGTCGGTCGGCCGGTGCGCGGGGTTGCCGCTGACCTTGATGGCGCGCCCGTCCTGCACCGTGGTGATCAGGGAACAGGTGTCCGGGCAGTCATGCGGACAGGCGCCGGTGATCTGCTGCGGCTGGGCGGAGGCAATGGATGCGGCGTCCATGGTGCTTGTGGGTTGTCGGGTGTGGAGTGCTGGGGTGTGGGGCGGCTGGCAGGTGGGACGATCACGCCAGCGGCACGTCCGCCAGCTGGGTCAGAAAGGCTTCGCACCGGCCCAGTTGCTCCAGGCTCACGAATTCATCGGGCTGGTGCGCCTGTTGGATGTCGCCCGGGCCGCAGACTACGGTCGGCATGCCGGCACCTTGAAACAGCCCGGCCTCGGTGCCGAAGGCCACTTGCGTGGTGCGGGGTGCCTGCGCGAGGCGCATGGCCAATTGTGTGATTGCATCGCCTTCGGAGCCCAGAAACGACGGCACCGCACAAATGGGCTCGAAGACGATGTCCGTCTGTGGATGCACCTGGCGCATGGCCGGCAGTTCGTCTGCAGCCCAGGCCTGCATGCGCGCCTGCATGGCCTGCGCATCGGCGGTTGGCAGGTTCCGGAATTCGTAGTGGAACCAGGCATCGCGCGGCACCACGTTGTCGGCGATGCCCCCCTGGAACTGGCCCACGCTGGCGGTTGAAAAGGGAACGTCAAAACCCTCGTAGCGGGGTTCTTCGCGCTGCCAGCGCTCGGACTCGCTGCGCAGGCGAGTGACCAGGCGCGCGGCCACCTCGATGGCATTGACCGATTGTGGTGTCAGCGACGAATGGGCTTCCTTGCCGCGCACACAACAGCGATAGCGGTACACCCCCTTGTGCGCGATCGCTGGCACCATGGATGTGGGCTCGCCCACAATACACGCCAGGGGGTGGATGCCGGCATCGCGCAGGTCGGCCAGCATCTCGCGCACACCAAAACAGCCCGTCTCTTCGTCGTGGCTCAGGGCCACATGAAACGAGTGCGGCGCGCGGCCATTGGCCAGGCGCTCGGCCTGCGCCAGCAACACCCCGATGAATCCCTTCATGTCGGCGCTGCCACGTCCATACAGGCGCCCGTCGCGCACCTGGGCAGACAGGGGATCGACGCTCCAGACCTGGCCGTCCCAGGGCACGGTGTCGGTGTGGCCCGACAGCACAATCCCCGAAGGCTTGCCGGCGTCGCCGATGGTGGCAAACAGGTTGGCCTTGGTGCGCTCGGCGTTGAACGACAGGCGGCTGCTCACGCCCAGGCGCGCGAGCACGTCGCGCGCAAAATGGATCAGTTCGAGATTGCTCTCGCGGCTGACAGTGTTCATCCGCATCAGGGCGCGGGCCATTTCCAGGGACGCATCGGACAGCATGTGCCCCATTGTCCCTGAACAGGCTCCTGAATGCCCCCACTGGCGAAACCCCCGCACCCGCACTAGACTGGCACCATCGATTTCCATCGCCACGAAACCCAAGTCCATGAAGATCATCGATTCCATCGTCACCCAGGCGGCCAACATCGTCGCGGTGCGCCGCGACATCCACGCACACCCCGAGTTGTGCTTCGAGGAAAACCGCACCGCCGATGTCATCTGCGAAACCCTCACACGCTTTGGCATCCCCTTCCACCGGGGCCTGGGCAAGACGGGCGTGGTGGGCATCGTCAAGAACGGCACCAGCGAGCGTGCCCTGGGTCTGCGCGCCGACATCGACGCCCTGCCCATGCAGGAGTACAACACCTTCGCCCACGCCAGCCGGCACGC
>CAYNWR010000564.1:0-1992 GCA_964400915.1 uncultured Burkholderiaceae bacterium | reverse complement strand
GAGGTGTACGGCCAGGATTCGTTCCCAGGTGCCTTCTTGCTCACGATGGCACGTCGTACACCCGAGAACCAGTTCTCATGCCCCGTCCACGTTCAGCGTTGGGAGCGTGGCTTCCATTCGATGCGTGGAAAAGCGTTTGCGTCGACGCTCGTTCGGTTCCCACATAACGGCGATTCAGCGTGGCAACAAAAGCGGTTCTCCTTCTGGTCGCCGTTCAGGATTGCTGGGTGTGCGCAGTCGCTACAACCAGCGCAGCAGTGTATGGAACAACGCCGCCAGGAACAGCGTCTCCACCACCATCAGCAAGACCGGCTTCCAGCCCACGGTGAGCAGGTCCTTGAGATGGGTCTTCATGCCGATCGCGGCCATCGCACCCACCAGACACCACTGCGAGGCGCTCTTGCCCGCGGCCACCACCCAGCCCGACAGCACACCCGTGCTGTGAATGCCCACCAGCACCGCAAAGGCGACTGCAAACCACGGCAACAGCGGCGGGCGCGCGCCCCCGTTGGCGGTGCGCAGGAGCAAGTCGTGTCGCCGGGCCAGCCAGGCCGCCAGCGCGATCACCGGCAGCAGCATGGCGACCCGCATGAGCTTGACCAGCGTGGCCACGTCTCCTGCCTCGTGCGAAATGCTGTAGCCCGCCCCCACCACCTGCGCGACATCGTGAATGGTGCCGCCGATGAAGGCGCCCGCCTGCCAGGGAGTCAGGCCCAGCCACTCGGTCACCATCGGGTACAGCACCATCGCCAGGGTCGACAGCGTGCTGACCCCGATGACGGTGAACAGCGTGGCCTGCTCTTTTCTGGGGTGGCTGGGCATGGCGGCGGACAAGGCCAGTGCGGCCGAGGCGCCGCAGATGGCCACCGCCCCGCCAGTGAGCAGGCCAAAGAACATCTGAAAGCCCATCAGGCGCGCCAGCGAGATGCCGCAGACGATGGTCAGCGCCACCGTCAGCACCACCATGGCGATGGGCTGCCAGCCCAAGGCCAGCACCTGCTCGAGCGTGATGCGCAGGCCCAGCAGCGCCACACCCAGGCGCAGCACCGCCTTGGCCGTGAAGTCGATACCGGCAGCGGTGCGGTGGGTTCGCCCGCCATCCTCCTGGGTGAGGAAATTCAGCGCCATGCCCAGCAGCAAGGCCAGCAGCATGACGGGTGCTCCGTGATGCTCGGCCAAGAACATTGCGGCCACCGCCACGACGCCACTGACCAGCAGGCCGGGCCACAGGCTCAGCAGGCGACCACGCACGGCGTTCATGGGACGGACTTTCTGCGCTGCATCAGGCGGGGGTCAACTCTTGCCGGTCGCCCTCAGCGGAATGGCGTCCACCATTTGCGATCTGGACCGCGCGGGCGCCAAGACCCACGCCCAGGCCCGCCAAGGCGCGGGCCAGGCGGCGGCGCGAGGCCGGCCCGGCGTACGTGCAGCTGCGAATGTCGCCGTCGACGCGGCGCGACACGACTTGCTGCAAACCAGGAAGGCGCTTGGCACGGCGCAACAAAGTAGAAATCAGCAGGGGCTGACACATCAGTTGACCCAGCATGGGCGTGTGTCAGATGACGTAGCCGCCATTGGGGCTGATCACCTGGCCGACCAGGTAATGGTCTTCGGCGGCCAGAAACAACGCCAGGGCGGCGTACTCCTCTGGCCGGCCCAGGCGCCCCAGCGGAATCATCTGGAACAGGCTGTTGGTTTCCGGTTCGCTGGCCTGAAACAGGTAGGCCTCAAAGGGCGGCGTGTGCACGCCGCCGCAGGCGATGGCATTGACGAAAATGTTGGCGCCCGCCACGTCGTAGGCGGTGGTCTTGGTGAGGCTGATCACGCCCGCCTTTGTGGCCGAATAGCCCGGGCTGTGCATGCTGCCCGCACCCAGGCCCGCGACCGAAGCGATGTTGATGATCCGGCCCGAACGCTGCGGCTCCATGCAGCGCAGCGCCGCACGGGTGCAGTAGAAGACGCCGTGCATGTTGACGCCCCACCACTTGAGCC
>CAYNWR010000563.1:0-1993 GCA_964400915.1 uncultured Burkholderiaceae bacterium | reverse complement strand
CCACCTACATCGGCTTCTGGGACACGATCCGCAAGCTGTTTGCCGACACGCTGGAGGCACGGGCACGCGGCTACCAGGCCGGGCGTTTTTCGTTCAACACCGGTGAAGGGCGCTGCTCCAGCTGTGAAGGGCAGGGCATGCGCACCATCGAGATGGCCTTCCTGCCGGACGTGAAGGTGCCTTGCGAAGCCTGCCGCGGCGCGCGGTTCAACACCGAGACCCTGGCGGTGAGCTGGCGCGGCAAGAGCATCGGGGACGTGCTGCAGATGGAGGTGGACGAAGCCGTGGGGTTCTTTGCGTCGATGCCGAGCATTGCCCATCCCCTGCAGCTGCTTCAGGACGTGGGCCTGGGGTATCTGACACTGGGGCAACCGTCACCCACCCTGTCGGGCGGCGAGGCTCAGCGCATCAAGCTCGTCACCGAGCTCAGCAAGGTGCGCGACGACGTCACTCGGCGTGGGCAGAAGGCCCCACACACCCTGTACGTGCTGGATGAACCCACCGTGGGCCTGCACATGGCGGATGTCGAGAAACTCATCCGGGTGCTCCATCGGCTGGTGGACGGCGGGCACAGCGTGGTGGTGATCGAGCACGACCTGGACGTGATTGCCGAGGCCGATTGGGTGTTGGACCTGGGCCCCGAGGGGGGCCATCAGGGCGGGCAATTGGTGGCCAGCGGCACACCCGAAACCGTCGTGGCGCTGGGCACCCACACCGGGCGGGCCCTGGCGCCGGTGCTGGCGCGTGTGACACCTTAGAAAAAAGATAGCAGTCCAACAATAGCCGGCGCTCGCTACAGGCCCATTTGATCTGAAATGAGCGAAAAACTGGACTCGGAAGGCTGGCAGGTGCTGCATCGCCATGCGGGGGCACCGACGTTGCCGGCACCGGGTGCTGCGTGCAACGGGTGTGGTGTCTGTTGCCTGCTGGAGCCGTGTCCCTTGGGCGTGCTGGTGTCGCGAAAGCGAACCGGCGCGTGCAAGGCCCTGATCTGGCATGACGAGAACCGGCGCTACCAGTGCGGCATGGTGCTGGTACCCGAACGTTTTGTTCCCTTGGGAGGCAGCTTGGTGTCCCGCCTGGCTCGGCGCTGGATTGCAGCCGGCACGGGCTGCGACGCTTCGCTGCACGTGCGCGACGCTGGGTAGCGCTAGCTAACGCGGGCCAGCCAATCGATCGAACGGTCGATGGAGCCAAAACTGAACACGTGAACCGACGCCACGGTGCTGGGGTGGCCCAGTGCCTGCGCGGTGGCCAGGTGATTTGCGATCGCGTCGATTTGCGCTGTGGGTTCGACATGCAGCAGCAGCTTCAGGGTGCCGCCCAGGCCCTGGCCTGTGATGGCGCGCATCGACGCGCCGACCCCGCAGCGTTGGGCGTAGCGCAGCAACTGACCAGCGTCCGCCGGACCCGGAAGGCCGATGTGAACGGGCAGCTTGGGGTGCGTGCGGGCCATGCTTTCGCACCAGGCCACCGTGGCCTTGGGGTCAAATCCGAATTGGCTGACCACCGAAACCTTCAGGCCTTGTTCCTGGGCACACATCAGCTTGGCGTCCAGCGCGCGTTGCAGCGCAGGCGCGTCGATGCGCGGATGGCCTTGTGGATACGCGGCCAGGGCGATGGCTTCAATCCCCTGCGGCAGCACGCGGTCTCGCAACAGCGACAGGGCGTCGGGGTAGGGGCCGGCGGATTCGGCGCTGTCACCGCCAACCAGCAGCACACGCTGCACGTTGGCCATGCGTGTGGCCTCGATCAGGTGCTCGGTGATTTCGGCGCGGCTGGCAATGCGCCGTGCTGCGATGTGGGGCACCGGCTTCAGCCCGATGTGGTGCAGGGCATGCAGGATCGGCAGGGTTTCGATCAAGGGGCGTCGCGGCAGATGCGTGACGAACACGTGGGTGCCAAGCGGCAGTGCCGCCAGCCGGTCGAAATCGCCGTCGCGCGGCGTGCTGATCTCGAGCGACGCGCCCGCGATCAGGCGCTGCATCTGCCA
>CAYNWR010000562.1:0-1993 GCA_964400915.1 uncultured Burkholderiaceae bacterium | reverse complement strand
TGCCACGCGTGAGCTTGAGTTCACGCTCGACAGGCTGATAACAATCGGTGGCCGCTCCCAGCACCAGTCCCTTGGGCTGGTAGCCTGGCTTGGTCAACTCCTGCTGCAACACCTGCACGACGTTGCGCTTGGCGATGATGCGCGTTTCGAAATCAAGGCCTGGCGACAGGCCCAGGTAGCTGTGGGTCGGACGCGCATAGCAATACACGCAGCCGTGTTCACACCCACGATAGGGATTCACCGACTGCTCAAAAAAGATGTCGGGCGAACTGTTGGTGGAGATGGCGCTCTTGGCGTCTTCCAGAATGATCTGCGTGGCCGGGCCTTGTGCAAGCCCATCGTCAGCACCCTGCGCCTCCTCCTCCGAGACGCCCGCCCATCCATCGTCAAAAGGCTCGCGCTCGTCCCGCTCGAAGCGATGCGGCGTGTGACCGATGGCACCGCGGCCCTTGATGGCCTGCTGAGCTGGTCGCAAGCGATGACTGTTCATTCATCCAGTGTAACGCGCCGGTGCCCACAACTTCAAGCGACTGAGCCATGGCTTTTCAATCGCCTCATGCAGCAGGTGCCCAGCCGCCACGGATAGCGCCAAGCCGATCAGCAAACCCGAGGCGGCGGCGGGCACCGAGAGTGGCCACTGGGTCGCGATGATCGCGTTGATGACCAGCACCACCGAAAAATGGATCAGGAAGATGGCATATGAGCGATCGGACACCCAATCGACCCAGCGGCGGCCGATGGTCGGGTCACTTGTGGGCCGGCCCCGTGGTGCCACCAGCAACAACAGCGCCGTGGCACCGGCCACCAGCAGGCGCGTGCGCCATTCCAGGGCGAGGGCCAAGCCCAGGGCCACCGTGGCGGCCCCCACCAGGCGTTGGCGCTCGCGCGGCCCCAGTTGCCGGGCCCACCACAATCCGGCGCCCAGGCCGTAGGCACCCAGGAAATACAAGGCGGTCGCGTCCCATTGCACGGATCGATTGAAGACCCACAGCGACGCGACGGCGCCTGCCAGAAGGGCCCAAGCCCCCCCTGACAGCATCGCGGCACGGTGGTGCCTGGCGCCGAGGCTGAGCAGCAGTGCGAACAACACATACAACTGCCAGTCGATGGCCACGTACCAGACGCCTGCGGACAAGGCTTCCCAACCCAACAGATCCTGCAGCAGCGCGGCGTGGGCCAGCCATTGACCCCATGTGACCGGTGCGCCCACCGACGGATCGTCCCAGAACGGCCGCACCGCTGCCGCGATTGCCGCGCACACCGACACAGCGACCATCAAGGGCACCACCAGGCGCGCATAGCGCATCAGCACCACACGCCACCAGGACGCAAAAACCGCTTGGCCGCGAGGCGCGAGCGACGCCGCCGCGAGGTAGCCCCCAATCACCAGGAAAATCTGCACGGCCATGCGCGCGGGATCGGCCAGCCCTTGAAGGATCACCTGCAACCACGGCGGCGCAGCGGGCAGCAAGGTGCCCAGCAAAGGACCATAGAAACACTGGTGATGGGCCACGATGGTGAGGCAGGCCGCTGCCTTCAGACCATCGATGAGCGGCTCGCGCATGGGCCTCGCCTCAGTCGTGCCAGGCGTTGGCGGCTGTGTCCAGCACGCTGCACGGTGGTCGCGCCGTCGACGCGTTCGGGGACAAAAGGGCCCCCGTCAGCACAAGGGCCTCAGACCTCGAGCGCGCCACGCGCCGCGGCGTATTCCCGATGCAGCTTGGCCACAAAATCGGCGGTGCTGCTGACGGCCTTGATCGCGCCAATGCCCTGCCCACAGCCCCAGATGTCCTTCCAGGCCTTGCGGGTCGAACCGAAATCCATCTTGCTCGGATCGCTCTCGGGAAGATTGTCCGGATCCAGGCCTGCCGCCCGGACACTGGGCTTGAGGTAGTTGCCGTGCACACCCGTGAACAGGCTGGAATACACGATGTCGTCGGAGTTGCCATCGACAATGGCCTGCTTGTAGGCGTCGCTGGCGCGTGCTTCGTGC
>CAYNWR010000561.1:0-1995 GCA_964400915.1 uncultured Burkholderiaceae bacterium | reverse complement strand
ACCATCGCCACGGGCACGATCACGGCGTCGGGCACCCTGGCGCAGGCCATCCCACCGTCGCTGGTGTTGATCGTGCTGGCCGATCAGCTGGGTCGCTCGGTGGGCGACATGTACGCCGGTGGCCTGATCCCCGGGCTGCTGCTGGTGGGCCTTTATCTCTCGTTTGTTGTTGTTGTTGCCCTGGTGAAACCGTCCTGGGTGCCTGCGCTGCCGCCCGAGGCGCGCATCTACCGCGAAACCAATGGCGCGTCGGGGCACGTGTCGCTGCTGGTGCTGTTTGCCATTTGTGCGGTGGCTGGCTGGAGCTGGGCACAGGTGCACGAACGCATCGTCAACCCCTGGGTGGGCCGCTCTCTGCCCGCACCCGGTGACGAAATCCTCATCATGTCGATGACGGTGGCGTCCTTCCTGGCGCTGGCCCTGGCCCTGGTCAACAAGGCCTTCAAGATCGGCCTGCTGTCGCGCCTGTCCGAGCAGGTCACCTTTGTGCTCATTCCGCCGCTGGTGCTGATCTTCCTGGTGCTGGGCACGATCTTCCTGGGCATTGCCACCCCCACCGAAGGCGGCGCCATGGGTGCGCTGGGGGCTCTCATCATGGCGGTCAGCCGCCGCAAGCTCGACATGAAGCTGATGATCCAGGCGCTGGACAACACCTCGCGCCTGTCGATCTTCGTGCTGTTCATCCTGATCGGATCGACCGTCTTCAGCTTCACCTTCAACGCGGCCGACGGCCACATCTGGGTGGAACACCTGTTCAAGGACATGCCCGGGGGCGCCATCGGCTTCCTGATCGTGGTCAACATCCTGATCTTCGTGCTCGGGTGTTTCATCGATTTCTTCGAGATCGCCTTCATCGTGATCCCGATCCTGGCACCCGTGGCCGACAAGATGCTGGCCCCCTTGCTGCCCGCCGGCACACCGCCCGAGATGACGCTCATCTGGTTCGGCGTGATCGTTGCCATGAACCTGCAGACCTCCTTCCTCACACCACCCTTCGGCTTCGCGCTGTTCTACCTGCGCAGCGTGGCCGCCAAGAAGGACTACAAGGACCGCGTCACGGGCGCAACCATCCCGGCCGTGGAAACCAGCCAGATCTACAAGGGCTCGATTGCGTTCATCGTCCTGCAGATCATCATGGTGGCCGCGGTGATTGCGTTCCCGACGTTGGTGACAGGCGGCATCGAAAAAGGCGTCCAAATCGACGCCGAAAAGGCCTTGGAGCAGTTGCAGATGGCGCCACGCGAGAGCCAGAGCGGCGCCAATGCCGCCGGCTCGCCCGCAGCGGATGCCAGTGCCCCGGCCACCAGCGGCAGCGCCACCGCAACGGAGAAGGAAGACCCGATGAAGGGCCTGCTCGAATCCATGCGGGACGATCAGAACAAGGGCAAGAAGTAGGGGCTGAACCTGAACCTGGCCGGTGCGCGCGCTGGCCCTGCGCGCCTGACAGGCCTGCACCAAGAAAAAGCCCCGCTCAAGGCGGGGCTTTTTTGTTGGGTGCGACGGTTGCCGGCTTCGAACCGGCAATCGTGCTGTGACGCTTACAGACGTTGCGCTTGCATGAAGTCGTCGAAAGCCGCTTCGGAGAAGCGGAACCACAGGTTGGCATCGCGGCGGAAGGCCGAGTAGTCGTCGTAGATCTTCTTCCAGGCCGGGTTCTTGGCGTTCAGTTCGGCATAGACCTCCATGGCCGACTTGAAGGCCGCGTCCATCACGTCCTTGGGGAAGCGATGCAGCTTGGTGCCGCCAGCCACCAATTGCTTGAGCGCTGCGGCATTGCGGCCGTCGTACTTGGCCTGCATGTCGATGTGGGCAAAGGCCGACGCGTTCTCGATGATGGCCTTGTTCTCGGCGGACAGGCCGTCGTAGGCCTTCTGATTGACATACAGCGACAGCTGCGGGCCGCCTTCCCACCAGCCGGGATAGTAGTAGTGGGGCGCCACCTTGTTGAAACCGAGCTTCTGGTCGTCGTACGGACCGACCCATTCAGCGGCGTCG
>CAYNWR010000560.1:0-1997 GCA_964400915.1 uncultured Burkholderiaceae bacterium | reverse complement strand
CCACCATGCGGTCAATGACCAATACCTGGATCGCAACTACGGCGGCATCCTCATCATCTGGGACCGCCTGTTCGGCAGTTTCGAGGAGGAGGGCGAGCGTTGCGTGTACGGCACCCGCAAGCAACTGGCCAGTTGGAACCCCCTCTGGGCCAATGCCGAGGTGTACGCCCGCCTGGTGCGCGACAGCTGGCACACGCGCAACTGGGGCGACAAGCTGCGGGTGTGGCTGAAGCCCCCGGGCTGGCGACCCGCAGACGTGGCCGCTCGCTGGCCGGATGCATCCTTTGACATCACGCGCATCCAGCGCTTTGATCCGCCCGTGCGCGGGGCCATGCAATGGGTCGCAGGCCTGCAATTTGTGCTGCTGCTGGCCGGGGTGGTTGGGTTTCTGTGGCATGCCGATACCATGCCGCGCGCCACCGCGGCCATCTGGTTCGTGGTGCTGTGCACGGTGCTTTGGGGCATCGGCATGTTGCTGGAGGGCCGGTTCGGCCTGCTCGAACTGGTCCTGGTCGAAAGTGCAGCGCTCAGTGTCGCCACATCGGCCCTCGGCATGGTCGAACTGCATCGCATCTTCAAACCGCTCACCCTGGCAATTGCTATATTATTTGTAGCTAAAAATGGAAGATCGGCGCTCGCTACAGGCACATTCTTCTCGAAATCGGATGTGTGGCTGCTGCTGGCGCTGGTCGGGTCGCTGGTGGGCGACGTGTTTCTGATGTTTCCCGGGTTCTTCATCCAGGGGCTGGTGGCCTTCCTGCTGGCGCACCTGTGTTTCATCGTGCGATTTCGCGAAGGCGACACGCCCAGTGCGCAGCGGCTGGTGTGGTTCCCCGACCGGCGTGCGTTGCTGCTCGTGGCCGTGGTTGGTGTGGGCATGTACACCTTTCTGTGGCAGGGCGGGCTTCCGCAAGGCCTGCGGCTGCCGGTGGCTGCCTATGTGCTGGCCATCGGTGCCATGACGGCCCAGGCCTGGGGCCGCAGCCGTGCCATCGGCACGCCCGAGGCGCGTTGGGTGGCCTGGGGCGCCAGCTTCTTCATGCTCAGCGACGCGCTGCTGGCCACCAACCGATTCGTCAGCCCCGTGCCGTGGTCGGCGGTGTGGGTGCTGGGCACCTACTACCTAGCCCAGATCCTGATCGCTCGCGGCTGTGTGGCGGGGCGCTGGCCGCGATGAACAAGGGGACACGGGCCTGGGTGACGCCGGTCGACCTGGCGTTCTTCCTGCGTCCAAACGCCTTCCCCGAACCTGGCAACGGATTTCCGGCCGACGGTGTCGGGCACCTGGAGGAGATGCTCAACCAGCGCGCCCTGGCGCGGGCGTCGGCCATGGCCACGGTGCTGCTGTGGATCGAAGGTGCGCTGCTGGTGTTCGATTTCCTGCGCATCGATGTCTGGCGCGATGGACCCGACAACATCCTGATCTGGCGGGCCTGCCTGGTCTACTTCCTTTTGCTCGACCGGTTTGCGCTGCGCCGGTGGTTGGAGCCCGCGCGCCGCCTGAGGATTTTTCTGGCCTGCAGTGTGATGCTGTTCGCGGCCGGTACCGGGGTGCTGGTGAAACACTTTGGCGATACCTCGCTGTTTGCCATGTGTGTGCTGGCGGTGGCCGCGCTCACGCCCCTGCCCGGGCGCTTCAACCAGAAGGTGTTTGTCGCCTATGGCCTGGCACTCATCGGTGTGATCTTCTTCTACATCGAAGGCGATCGTTCGTTCTGGGCCGTCAACGTTGTCGCCAGTTGTGTGATCGGCATCGTGATCGAGCGCCTGTGTTTCGAGGCGGCGGTGCGCGAATTTGCCCATCGAAAGGAACTGGAGCAGCAGCGCGAGCGCATCGACGGGCTGCTGCGCAGCGTGTTTCCCGCGTCCATCGCCGAATCGCTCAAGACGGGCGACCGGTCCGTGGCCATGCACAGCGAGGTCACGATCCTGTTTGCCGACGTGGTGGGCTTCACGGCGCTGGCCAGTCGCCTGCTGCCTTCACAACTCGTCGAATT
>CAYNWR010000559.1:0-2006 GCA_964400915.1 uncultured Burkholderiaceae bacterium | reverse complement strand
GGCTTTCCTTGCTGCGGTTCACCCAGACAAAGTGCGAGGCCAATCCGCGCGTGCGCTGGTCGTAGTCGCGGGCGAAATCACCCACGCCTGGCCGCTCGACCTTGATGACCCGCGCCCCCATGTCGGCCAATTGGCGCGTGCAAAACGGTGCGGCGATGGCGTGCTCGAGCGACACCACGGTGATGTGATCCAGGGGACGTGTCATGGTCTGGCTGGGTTGAGGCGAGCGGACAGCTCGCGTTTGAGGATTTTGCCGCTGTGGGTCATGGGAAAGGCATCGACCACATGGATGGCCTGCGGCCGCTTGTAGGGCGCCAGGTGTTCGTCCAGGTGCCGGCGCAAACCGGCTTCGTCCAGCGACACCTGTGGCAGCAGCTCAAGAAACGCGACGATCTGCTCGTTGCCATCGTCCTGCGGCAGGCCCACCACCGCCGCGCGTGCCACGCCTGCAAAGGCTTGCAAGACCGCCTCGACTTCGACCGGGTAGACGTTGAAGCCCGAGCGGATGATCATTTCCTTCAGGCGCCCGACCACAAACAACTCGCCCGCGGGCCCGATGCGGCCGAGGTCACCGCTGGCGTACCAGCCGCCCTCGCGAAAAGCCGCGCGGTTGGCCGCGTCGTCGCGGAAGTAGCCAGGCATCAGGCCTGTGCCGCGCATCCAGATCTCGCCCGTGCCGCCCTGGGGCAGGTCGATGCCATCCGGGCCCACGATGCGCAGCTCGCCGCCTGCAACCAGGTAGCCGGCCGCTGTGTCGTCGCGCCATTCGTCCAGGCGCGGCAGGCACAGCGCACCCGCGTACTCGGAAAGTCCATAGCCGTGGTGCAGCGGGCGAGCAAACGCGGCCTCGACACGGGCCTTCAGGCGCAGGTCCAGCGGCGCGGCACCCGTGTACAGATAGCGCAATGCGGGCGCGACCGGGTGGGCCACGCCGTGTGCGTCGCAGTGATCCATGAGCCGGTTGAACAGGGCCGGCGGACCCTGCAATTGGCTGAGGCCCTCGTGGGCCAGAGCGTGCACGACGTCCGCGGGATCGAAGCGGCTGCGCATCAGCAAGGCACTGCTGGCGTGCATCGATGCCATGAGCACCGTGCCCAGACCAAAGATGTGGGTCATCGGCAGGTAGGCGTAGGCCCGGTCCTGCGCCGTCAGGGCCCGCGAGGCGCTGGACGCCTGCGCAAACTGCAGCAGGCCGGCGTGCGACACCAGAACCCCCTTGGACGTGCCGGTGGTGCCCGAGGTGAAGATCACCGCCGCCACCCGCTCGGCCAGCGGGCCCGTCTCGGCCACGGCGTCGCGTCGATGGGCGCCCACGCGCAGGCGCGCCAGCACCGAGGGCGCGGCTGCGGCCTCGTCGGCGTGCCGCGCCGCCGCCTCGGACTCACCGGACGTGAAGTAGCACAGGCGGGCATCGGCCTGGCGCGCGAAGGCCGCCACCTCGCCGCGCGACAGGCGCGCGTTGAGGCCGCAAGACCAGGCGCGCAGCCGGCTGCACGCAAGGATCAGCGCAACATGCTCGGGGCAGTTCTCGGCAACGATGAGCACACGGTCGCCGGCGGTGACACCCAAGGCGCGCATTTCGTCGACCAGGCAATCGACCTGACGGGCCAGGTGCGCAAACGTCCAGCACGCATCAGGCGCCAGCAGAAACGGGTGGTCCGCATCGGCGCGCACACGCGCGTCGAACAGATCGTGGATGAAACGCGGCGCCATCACGGCCCGCGATCCCCTGGCAACTGCAACCCCATGCCGGCTTCTCGAGTGTCGATGATCAGACAGGATCCCAGCTGAACACGTCTGCGGATCGATCCAGCGGATAGAAGCCGGCACGCAGCGCCGGCAATGCATGGGCGGCCACCGACTGTGCATCCCACCCCTCGCTGCGGTGGACGGAACGCACGGGCCGCGGCTGGCTCATCAGGAAGATCTCGTTGTTGCGCACGGCGAAGATCTGGCCGTTGGCGTCGCGGCCGGCGTCGCTGGCCAGGCACACGGCCAGCGGCGCG
>CAYNWR010000558.1:0-2011 GCA_964400915.1 uncultured Burkholderiaceae bacterium | reverse complement strand
CATCACCACCGCCGTGGTCTTGCCCGCGGCCAGGATCAATCCGTACAGCTGGTTCCAGCGCAGCTCGCGGTAGATGAAGCTGCCCACGAGGAAGGCGTACACGGCCGCCACCACCGCGGCCTCGGTCGGCGTGAACACACCGGCCTTCATGCCGCCGATGATCACCACAGGCAAGGCCAATGCGAACGAGCCGTTGGCGGTGGTGCGCAGGCGCTGCACCATGGGCACGCGCGGGCCGGGCGGCACGTTTTCGCGGCGGGCGATCCACCACCAGGTGATGCCGATGGCCACACCCATCATGATGCCGGGCACGATGCCCGCGAGGAAGAGCTTGGTGATCGACACGTTGCCCGCAACACCAAAAATGATGAAGCCAATGGAGGGCGGGATCACCGGCGCGATGATGCCGCCCGAGGCGATGAGGCCGGCCGAGGTGTTGGTGCGGTAGCCCGCCGCCTTCATCATCGGAATCAGGATGGCGGCCAGCGCAGCGGTGTCGGCCACGGCCGATCCCGAGATGGAGGCCATGACGATGGCCGCGAGCACGGCCACGTAACCCAGGCCACCCCGAAAGTGCCCCACCCAGGCCATGGCCATCTCCACGATGCGACGGCTCAGGCCCCCGGCGTTCATGAACTCGCCCGCCAGCAGGAAAAAAGGCACCGCCAGCAAGGGAAAGTTGTCCGCGCCATCGACAAAACGTTGCGCCAGGATCTGTGCGTCGAACGAAGCGATGGCGCCCGTGCTGGGCAGGTAGATCATCAGGGTGACGCCGCAGACCAGCAAGGCATAGGCGATGGGCATGCCCAGGGCCATGGCTGCCAGCAGGCTGCCGATGAAGACAAAGACGGTCATCGCGCGCCCCCCTGGCCTGCCCCACCCTGCGCCTGGGCTTCACGCACCACCTGCTCGGCCGACTGCAAGCCTTCGGCTTCAACGACTTCGATCATGTCGGCCTCGGACAATTGGCCCGTGAGCAATCGGTAAAGCTTTTGCAGGTTGAACAGGCTCATGACCACCGACACCACGTAGCCGACGCCGTAGATCCAGATCATCGACAGCCCGGCGACCGGCGACACATTGGTGACCTGCACATCGTGCATCTTCCAGGTGCCCCACAGAAAGAGCGCGTTGCAGCCCAGCATGAGCACTTCGCTGAGGAAGACACAGAACTTCTTGCCCGCCAGGGGTAGAACCTTTACAAGTGTGTCCACCCCCAGGTGCCCGCCTTCGCGCATGGCGATCATCGCGCCGATGTAAGTGAGCCAGATGAAGCAGTAGCGCGACATCTCCTCGCTGATGAGGATGCCCGAGTTGAAGGCATAACGCATCACGACGTTGCCAAAGACCATGACAACCATGGCCACCAAGGCGGCGACCACGAGCAGCTCGAGCAACTTGAAAAACCCATCAATGGCTGGTTTCAAACACGGGCTCCCACGAAAGTGTTGTGACCTGGCGTCGCGCTGTCGCCATCACGGCGCCGTGGCCCGCGCTGCGCGCGTGCCCTTGGGCTGCGTGCGCCGCGCCAGCACCTGGTCGATGTCGTTCTGCGCGCCATCGATCAGGCGCAGCACGGCACGCTCAGCCTTCAAGGGCTGTCTGGCGATCACCGCATCGAGGATGGCACGGTGCAGGGGCAAGGACAATTTCCGGCTGTTTCGATGGGCGATGGACATCTCGAAGCTGACGCGCAGCAGGGCGGCCAGCGCCTTGCCCATCTGCAACAGCATGCGATTGTGGCCGGCACGCAGCAATCCCTGGTGAAAGCGCAGATCGGCGCTGACGTAGTCACCGCCCTCGTCCACGGCCTTGACCATCGCGGCAAACGCCGCTTCCATCTCCACCACGTCGGCCGCCGTGGCGCGCTGGGCCGCCAGGCGCACCGCGGCCGGTTCGACGGCGCGGCGCAGATCCTGCAAATCGTGCAGGAAATCGGGGGCAAACCCCACGCGGGCCTGCCAGGCGATGACGTCGGGGTCGAACCAGTTCCAATGCTCGGCGGGCAGCA
>CAYNWR010000557.1:0-2012 GCA_964400915.1 uncultured Burkholderiaceae bacterium | reverse complement strand
CTGAAAGGCTTTGCCACAGCCACCAGCGTGCCCGGCGTGTTTGCCGCCGGTGATGTGCAGGACCACGTCTACCGCCAAGCCATCACCAGCGCCGGCACGGGCTGCATGGCGGCCCTGGACGCCCAGCGCTACCTGGAAACCGTCCAGGACGCGACCTGAAGCCCACCCCGGGGCTCCGGGTTGTTCTCCGGCTATAATCGAGGGCTTTTCCCGATGGGTTGCCGCCACCCGACATGGCGAGGTGAGGCCCCTGCGTCAGCAGCGGCCGTTAATACGTGTAACAACGTTCTGGAGTGTCCTCATGGCACGCGAGTGTGAAATCACGGGCAAGAAGCCCATGGTGGGAAACAACGTCTCCCACGCCAACAACAAGACCAAGCGCCGTTTTCTGCCCAACCTGCAGTACCGCCGTTTCTGGGTCGAATCCGAGAACCGCTGGGTGCGCCTGCGCGTGTCCAGCGCGGCCCTGCGCCTGATCGACAAGAACGGCATCGACGCCGTGCTCGCCGACATGCGTGCACGCGGCCAAGCCTGATTCAACCCCCGACACCCTGAAAGGATCGCATCATGGCAGCCAAAGGCGGACGCGAAAAAATCAAGCTCGAATCGACGGCCGGCACCGGCCACTTCTACACCACGGACAAGAACAAGAAGACGACACCCGAAAAGCTGTCGATCATCAAGTTCGACCCCAAGGCCCGCAAGCACGTCGAGTACAAGGAAGTGAAGCTCAAATAAGCGCTTCGCATCCAACAGCAAAAAGCCCCGCCCAGCGGGGCTTTTTTGTTGGGGAATCGCCTTCACCCATCGATATTCAGACAAATGGGGCCTCAGCGATCGTCAGATCTTGTTGTTTAGCTATCCTTTTTGAACTGCTTCCCTTGCGGCCTTGCGATTCTGGTCCAGCGACTCCTGCATCATGCGTTGGATGCGCTCCTTGTGAGCGGGCGTGCAGGTCTGGTTTTTCATCACCGATTCCATGCGCCCTTGCGCGGCGCCGTGCAGCATGGCCACAAAGGCCACCTGCTTTTCGGGGCCTCGCTTGGCGCGGACGCTGCGCGTCAAAGACAAAAAGTGGGGCTCCCAGTCCAGCCGACACCACTGGGCCAAACCTGAAATCTCGCCCGCATCCAGGCTTCGCTGCACCATCGCATCGTCAACCGGAATGGTGTTGCGATCCCTTTCATCGGTGGGCTGGATCAGATCACCCGCCGGATTTCGCGCAGCGCCCCAGAATCCCTGAAAAACACGCTGCACCAGTTGTGCGCGGTCCGCGTCGGGCAACCAGCCAGCCAGGGCAATTGCGTGGATCAGGACAAACGCAAGGGCAGCGAAGGCGCGGTGCATAGGCCGAAATCTATACCGCAATGCTCCAGAACACGAGTTCGCAGTCTGCTTGGGCCTTACATCAACCCTCTTCAAACCCCGCCACCACAGCTGCCGCGTTGTCGCCCAACGCGGCAGCCGCATAGCCGCCTTCCAGGATGAATATCGTCGGCGCGCCCAGGCGACCAAGCTGCGCCCCCAGGTGCAGATAGTCGGTCGCTCGCAGCGCGAACGACGAGATCGGGTCGTCGACAAAGGTGTCCAGCCCCAGCGAGACCACAAGCGCGTCCGGCGCGTGACGCTGGATGCGCGCGCACCCGACGTCCAGAGCTGCAAACCAGGCTGCCGACGTCGATCCCGCCTCAAGTGGCAGGTTGAGGTTGAAGCCCTCGCCTGCGCCAGCCCCGGTCTCGTTCGCATGGCCCAGATAGAACGGGTACTCGGTCAGAGGGTCACCGTGCAGGCTGACAAAAAGCACGTCGGCGCGGTCATAGAAGATGCTCTGTGTGCCATTGCCGTGGTGGTAGTCCACATCCAGAATCGCCACGCGGCTTGCGCCCTGCGCGCGCAGCGCCTGGGCCGCCACCGCCGCGTGATTGAGAAAGCAATACCCACCCATGAAGTCCGCCCCTGCATGGTGGCCGGGAGGCCGGCGGCGCCAGGCAAACCGGCCAAGGACCAGTGGG
>CAYNWR010000556.1:0-2022 GCA_964400915.1 uncultured Burkholderiaceae bacterium | reverse complement strand
TGTAAGTCGAGAAGGCAAAGGCAACCGGACAACGCGCACGGACCTCGGCACCCACCTGCACGGCCTGGCGAGCCGACACGATGACACGGGCGGCCGCAACCAGCAGCCACGCAAGCACCGCCCACTTGATATACAGCCCCATGGCATTCCCCCTGATCCTGAACGGCGCGTGACTGCGGACAACGGCCCGCGCGCCCCGCGCCGCATCGGTGCTCAATTTACGGCGGTCAGCGCATGGGCTGCTTCGATCCAGATCAAGAACTGGGCCACTGACCGGCACCTGCCTGATGCTCCGCCAGGGCGGCCAGCAGGCTGGTGCGGTGCTCACGCGCCACGGTTTGCCAGGGCAGGCCCGAGATGGCGCCTTCCAGGGCCCACAGCAGGTTGAGCGACACACGCGGCTGGCCCTGCCGGGTGAGGGCGTAGGCCCGGACGGCACCAAGCTGGCGCAACTGTTCCAGCGACGTGATGCCCACCGAAGCCAGCATGGCCTGAGACTTGGGGCCCAGGCCAGGCAGGGCCTGGATCGCGCAAGCGCCCTGCTTGCCCCGCTTCAAGGTGCTGAGCTCCGATGGGCCACCGTGATGCCAAACCGGGCGCGCAATTCGCTCAGCGGCGTGTCGAGGAACTCCTGGTTCTCCACCCAGGGCCAGCGCTGCTTTTGCCGTCCGCAGCGCCAAAGCGTGCGAACGATCAGGTACGGCGCAGCGCCCACGGCCAGCAGCGTGCTGGCCAGGGGCAACCGGGTGTAGATGTCCAATGTTTCGTGGTGGGTGTAGCCGTGCAGCACTTGCACACCGCCCGTTGTGCCGAAGATGCTGACCAGCTTCACCACGGCTTCATCCAGCATTGACGTGCCACAGCCATAAAGCACGTGAACGGTGTCGTGCGAACGAAAGAAGAGCCGCGCCTGGGCCGAGTGCAAACTGTCGTCACGCTTGAGCGCTGGGTTCGCCGCGAAGTACTCCGCCAGACCCTCGGCCAGGGTTTGGGTGCTGTCGGCAGATTCAAAACGATGTCTCATGGCTTCGCTCAGCGTCCATCTCTTTCCTGCGGCCCTACCCCGTTTCCTTGACCGCGCAGACTGACAGGGGTTCGTACCCTTGCCAAGTGCCCTTGCGTCCCAAGCCGTGCCGTTCGACATCGGTCTTGAAGCGCCCCGGTTCGGCCGGCCCGCAAAACCCAGGTGACCTTGGGATTGCTGCCGACAACATGGCCCACAAGCCGGCGCCCAATGCCCTGCCCGCGATGTGACTGGGCGACAACGACCATGGACAAATAGCCGTTGGAAAGACCATCCGTGATGCCACGCGCAAATCCGACCACCTGTCCGCCAACGACGGCAACGTCGGCAACCTGTGACGCCGCAATCAATGCTTGAAATTGCGACACGTCACCGATGCGATCGCGCCATCCGTTGTCGGCCAGTAGCGTAAGCACCGCAGAAACCTCAAAGGGTTGGACTCGATGGAACATCATGGCATCCACCCCAGAATTCTGACGGGTTAAAAAACGCTGCAGGCACCGGCGCGCCGGTCAGGCCGCGCACCACTGCAACGGTTGGGAACGCCCCTTGAAAGACGGCAGGACACAGAACCGTGAAGGTGAACGCAACTATGGGACCGCCCGTCACTGCGCTTGAATACCGACCACAAGCAGCCCCCAGGCGGATTGCTTTGCCAACACGGTAACCGGGCGATTGCCCGTCATCGGGATGGCGGCAATGCCTTCCAGACAAATGGAAGCGCTGTGGCCCTGCACAGCCAGCACCGCTTTTTGGTCGCAAGCCCGAACCGAGTGACGGTAGTCGTCCACCGACAGCAAACGCCCAGGCTGCGGTTGAGCGAGCACGCCAAGCGCCCAGGCATGCGCTGCCACCCAACCCAGCGGTGCGATCACGAACATGGCCGCACAAACAGCGGCGCTCAACGGCAACACCAGCAACCAGCGAATCCACCCCGTTGGGAATGAAAAGCGGATCTGGCGTTGCCATGACGGCTGCAGCATGCCCCACCCGATCAA
>CAYNWR010000555.1:0-2026 GCA_964400915.1 uncultured Burkholderiaceae bacterium | reverse complement strand
CGAGGCGGCGGTGGTGCGGCGCATCTTCGAGGAGATGCTGACCATCGGCTCGCCCACCCAGATTGCCGCCAACCTGACGCTGGATGGCATCACCACCAAGGCGTGGACGACACAGGACGGTCAGACACGGGCAGGCACGCGCATCGACAAGAAGTACCTGCACAAGCTGCTGCGCAACCGCATCTACCTCGGGGAGTTGTCGCACAAGGGCAGTTGGTACCCGGGCGTGCATCAAGCCATCATCGATCCCGGGCTGTGGAGCCGGGTTCACGAGGTGCTGGCCAAGGATGGCCACACTCGGTCGGTCGAGACCAAGATCAGGTCGCGCACCGACGCGTTGCTGCGCGGCCTGCTGTACGCGCCCTCGGGCGAACGGATGTACCCGACCTACTCGCGCAAGAACGGGCGTAAGTACCACTACTACGTGTCCAAGTCGGAAGCGCGGTTCGGCGCGCCGGGCAAGAGCTACGAGCGCCTGCCCGCGCCGGAGATCGAGGGGGCGGTGGTGGCCCAGATCCGAACGGTGCTGACCAGCCCGGAAACGGTGGCGTCGGTGGTGCGGCACATCCAACGCAACGGGGCCCAGATCGACGAGGCCACCACCGTGATGGCGATGGGACGGCTCAACAACGTGTGGGATCAACTGTTCCCGGTCGAGCGCCACCGCATCGCCAACCTGATGATCGAGCGCATCGACCTCGTCCACGCGGGCGAGGTGCAGGGGATCAAGGTGAAGTGGCGTGAGGTAGGTTGGAACGCGCTCATCGAAGAGTTCGCCCCGGACAGCATTGGTGCTGAACTGCTGGAGGTCGAAGCCTGATGGATGAGTCGATGGAAACCTTTGTGCCCCTGACGTTTCGCCGACGGGGCGTCCAACGCGTGGCTGCCGACGACCGGCACGTCCATGACGTGACACTGCTTGACGGTGTGGCACGCGCCTTCTACTGGCAGCACCTACTGGACACCGGCGCGATGCAGAGCGGGGCGGCCATCGCCCGCGCCGAGAAACTGCACCACTCGGTGGTCAACGAACTGCTGCGCCTGACCCTGCTGGCCCCCGACATCATTGAGCAGTTCATGGCGGGCAAGCAGCCACGGCGGCTGACGCTGATGTGGTTCCAGCGAAACCGACTGATGGTCGACTGGCAGGCCCAGCGCCAGCTAATGGCCAGTTTTGAGGAGGATGTGTGAGCAAGAAGCATCGCGGCCACGCCAAGGGCGACCCTGTGACGTATCAGACGCCGCTGCCCGCTGGCGGCGTGCAGATGGAGACCTTTCTGCCCTGGACGCTGGTGCGCCGGGGTTTGAAGAAGCAGGTCATCACGCCGCTGGACGCGCCGCAGGAGTTCCTGGACGAGGCCCTCCGTGAGCGGCAGGTGCGCGAGATGGCGCAGGACACCCCCTTGATGCGGGCGCTCGGCCTCGCGCACCACTGGCAGCGCCTGCTGGACGAAGGACGCTTCAGTTCGATGACCGAGATCGCGGCGGCCGAAGGCATCGACCTCGGCCAAGCCAGCAAGATGAGCCGACTGGCGCAACTGGCCCCTGACCTGATCGAAGCCATCGCCCTGGGACGCCTCGAGGTGGGCGTCAGCCAGTTGCTGCGCGGCAAGTTGTCGGCGTCCTGGCTGGCGCAACGCGAGGCGCTGGTGGCAGGCTCGCGCTGACATCCGTGCTGCAGCGACACGCCGCCTCAGGGCGGTTTTTTTGTGCCTTTCGCTGTCTCGGTCGCGCCCGCCAGAGCAAGCGAAGAAGCAAACCGATGGCCCGCAAACCCGCGCCAACACACGACTTCGGGCCTTGAATGCTCAAGAGGGCCGCAGAGAACAGAGAGAGAAAAACGACGGAAAGCGCGCCTGGAACGGCGACTTCCGGAGGGGCGTGCTCAAGAGGCCGAGGCCCGAAACCGCGCCAACACAGGGGGAACGGGCAAAAAAAATCCCAACCGGATAAGGGTTGGGATTTCACATTATGGTGGAGCCGGCGGGAATCGAACCCGCGTCCGCAAGTCATCCACGAACAGTTC
>CAYNWR010000554.1:0-2028 GCA_964400915.1 uncultured Burkholderiaceae bacterium | reverse complement strand
AGAACTCCCGTCTGGCCGCTGGTGCCAAGGCCAACCACCTGGCCTACCTGGGCGACGCCGACGTCGGCGAGCGTGTCAACTACGGCGCGGGCAGCATCACAGCCAACTACGATGGCGCCAACAAGCACCGCACGCTGATCGGCGCCGACGTGCACGTGGGCAGCAATTGTGTGCTGGTGGCGCCGGTCCAGATTGGCGCAGGCGGCACCGTGGGTGCCGGATCGACCATCACCAAGAGCACCGAACCGGGCGTCCTGAGCGTGGCACGGGGTCGGCAGGCGAGCATCGCTGGATGGAAACGGCCGGCCAAAGCCCCCAAGCCGTAAGCGGCATCGCTCCGTCTGGCGGCGCCGCAGGCGGTGCCGCTGCCGTCGTGCCAGTGCAACTGGTGCGTGCGCTCCAGCACGATCTGCGGGCACCGGTTCGGCACATCAAGGGTTTTGCCGACCTGGCGTTGCAGGCGCTGTCCGAGGGCGACACAGCCGATGTGCAGGCCTCTTGCCAACGTGTGTTGCAAGGCGTGGCCGACCTCAACCTGCGCATCGAGCGCCTGAGCGCCTGGGCGCGCCTGGCGTCCGCTCAACCGGTTGTCGGCGACGTCGACCTGGCCGCCATCGCGGCACAGGCCGTGTCCGCCGCCGGCAATCAGGGCCTGCGGGGTGCGGCTCTGGCAGCCGGCCTGCAGTGGCGTGTCTCACCAAAAACCTGCATGGCCCGCGCGGACGCGCGTTGGCTTCTGGAAGCCCTTCTGGAATTGATCTCCAATTCAAATCAGGCTGTGGCGAGCGTCAAATCTCCCGTCATTGCTATTGATTTTGATGTGACTGATGGTCAGGCCCGCATCTCGGTTGCCGACAATGGCATCGGGCTGAATGCCCAGCAGGTCCAGGGCCTGTTCCAGTTTTTCGGTCGCGTGCATTCCGGCAAGCAATTCACCGGCACGGGCATGGGCTTGATGATCGTGCAGCGCATTGCGCAGGCGCATGCAGGGGTCATCGAAGTCCAGAGCCCGTCGCCGCTTGGCGAGGGCTGTCAGGTCACGATGTCATGGACGATGGCTTGACAGCGGGGCGGCCGGTAACGGCAGCCCGGGCAGGAACTTGCTGCGCTTGACACTGAAATAGGTCTTGACGTTGCGCACGTTGGCATCCGACGTGAACAGGCGTTGTGACAAGGCCAGGTAGTCGGCCATGTCGCGCGCAACCAGCACCATCACAAAATCGGGTCCGGGCGAGACCCGGTAGCACTGGCGCACGGCGGTCTCGTGGCCCATGCGCAGTTCAAAGGCCGCCCAGGCTTCCTCGCCCTGCCGGTCCAGGGTCACTTCGGTCAGCGCCGTCAAGCCAAGGCCGGTGGCGGGGGCCAGCCTCTCTTGTGAAAGCAAGGCCACATCGCGTTCGATCACGCCGAGGTCGCGCAAGCGCTTCACACGCCTCAGGCACGTTGCCGGGGACGCGTTCACCCGTTGCGCCAGCGACACGTTGGTCAACGAGGCGTCGATCTGAAGTTGGGCCAGAATGCGCAGATCCACGCTGTCGATGATCAAATCAGCCATAAGTTAAAGAAAATTGGCGAAATCAGTCAAGAAGGCAGTATAGAGAAGGATTTAATCATTATTGACCAGAAAATGAATGCATCATTCATCGGGCGACAACTAGGATTCACCCACTTCATCCATTGCAAGGCTGTTCATCATGTGTGGAATCGTCGGTGCCGTCTCATCCCGCAACATCGTTCCGATCCTGGTTCAGGGCTTGCAGAGGCTTGAATACCGTGGCTACGACTCGTGCGGCGTCGCCGTCCACAACGATGGCCTCAGACGCGCGCGCAGCACAGCGCGGGTGGCCGAACTGATCGGACAGGTCGAACACGATCACCTGCAGGGACACACCGGCATCGCGCACACGCGCTGGGCCACCCACGGGGCACCTGCCGTGCACAACGCGCATCCGCATTTCAGCCATGGGCCGGGTGCCAGCGACGATGGCAGCAGCCAACGGCCCGGCCGCATCGGCCTGGTGCACAACG
>CAYNWR010000553.1:0-2029 GCA_964400915.1 uncultured Burkholderiaceae bacterium | reverse complement strand
GAAATTGCGGCCCTTGAGCAGACCCAGGAAGGCCGAAGGTGCCGATTCAATCCCCTGTGCCACGCTTTCTCGCGGACGCAGCCGGCCGGTGGCGACAAGCTCGCCCAGCTCCTGCAGCGCGCGCGGCCAGATCTCCATGTGCTCGCTCACGATGAAACCCTGCACCGTCAGGCGGTTGGTCAGGATGAGCTGAGGCCAGGTCATGGGGATCGGCGCGCCGTCGTAGCCGGAAATCATGCCGCACATGGCGATGCGGCCAAACGCATTCATGCGCAGCATCACCGCATCCAGGCACATGCCGCCGACGTTCTCGAAATACCCATCAATGCCTTTGGGGCAGGCCTCCTTGAGGGCCTTGGACAGCGAGACCGCGTCGCGGTGCGCCTTGTAGTCGACGCAGGCGTCAAAACCCAGATCCTGCGTGACGTAATTGCACTTGTCGGTGCCACCGGCGATGCCCACCACGCGGCAACCGCGCGCCTTGGCCAGCGCCCCATAGGCGCTGCCCACCGCGCCGCTGGCGGCCGAGACGACCAGGGTCTCGCCCTCCTTGGGCTTGTTGATTTCCACCAGCCCGTACCAGGCAGTGACACCGGGCATGCCGACGGCCCCGAGGAAATGCGACAGCGGGATGTGCCGATCGTCCACCTTGCGCATCAGGCCCGGCACGTCGGCGTTGACCACGCCGTACTGTTGCCAACCGCCCATGCCCACCACCTTGTCGCCCACCGCGAATTTGGGACTGCGGCTTTCCACCACTTCGCCCACGGTGCCGCCAATCATCACCTCGCCCAGGGGGTGCGGTTGCGCGTAGCTCTTGCTGTCATTCATGCGACCGCGCATGTAGGGATCGAGGCTGAGGTAGTGGTGGCGCACCAGCACCTGACCATCGGTCAGCGGCGGTGTGTCGACCGTGACCACACGAAAATTCGATTCGACGGCCTCGCCGGTCGGGCGGTTGTCCAAAAGCACTTGGGTGTTGCGTGGCATGATCAGTCCTATAAAAATAATAGCAAACAATGGAGCATTGACGCTCGCTACGTGCCAATAACAATGAGAAACACGAAAAAACGGCTGCCTTCAGGCGCTGCAGGCGGCCGCGGAGCTGATGACAGGTGGGCGAGCACGGTCAATCGGTGTCAATCGGTTGACAAGGGCCGTTCAAGCCGCGTCAATGGGTCCGCCGGCGGGCGGGCCACATACTTGAACGTGCCCGTGCTGTTGGCGCACAGGGCGCCGCCGGCATCCAGCACATCGGCCTGCACGAAGGCCATCGACTTCGTGCGGTGCAACAAGCGTCCGCGGCCCACCAGGGGACCTTTGGCCGGTCGCATGAAGGATGTCTTCATCTCGATCGTAACCACCCCCAGGTCTTGCTGCACGCTGCGCGCGGCCGTGGCCATGGTGACGTCCAGCAAGGTCATGATGGCGCCGCCGTGGGTGACTTCGAAGGAGTTCAGGTGCGCCGGCAACGGCGTGTAATGGATTTCCGATTGGCCACCTGCAAACACCACCAGATCGAAGCCCAGGTGGTTGACAAACGGGATCTCGACACCGAACTTCATCCGCCGGTCACCACCGAAACACCACCATCCACCGCCAGCCACTGGCCGGTGATGTGCTTGCCCGCATCGGACGCATACAGCAGCGCAATGCCCTTGAGGTCCTCGTCGTCACCCAGGCGGCGCAGCGGGGCATTGGCCTTGAGCTTGTCTTCACCCAGGCTCTTGAGCGTGCCAGCCGTCATCTTGCTGGGGAAAAAGCCGGGGCAGATGGCGTTCACGGTGATGTTGTAGCGGCCCCATTCGGCGCCCAGCGTGCGCGTGAAATTGATCACCGCGCCCTTGGATGTGTTGTAGGCGATCGTGCACATCTCGGGGGGATTGCCGCCCAGGCCTGCAATGCTAGCGATGTTGATGATGCGGCCGCTGCGTCGCGGGATCATGCTGGCCTTGGCCAGGTGCTGGCTGAGCAGAAAATAGCCGCGCACGTTGAGGTTCATGACCTTGTCCCAGGCCTCCACGGGATG
>CAYNWR010000552.1:0-2030 GCA_964400915.1 uncultured Burkholderiaceae bacterium | reverse complement strand
CGTGCTGGCCGTGCCCATGGTCATGCAGTGGCCATGGCTGCGGTGCATGCAGCTTTCGGCCTCGAAGAAATCCTGCAGCATGAGTGTGCCCGCACGCACCTGCTCGCTCATGCTCCACACGCCGGTGCCGCTGCCCAGCTCCTGTCCGCGCCACTTGCCGTTGAGCATGGGCCCGCCGCTCACGCCGATGGTGGGCAAGCCGGCGCTGGAGGCACCCATCAGCAGGCTGGGGGTGGTCTTGTCGCAGCCCATGAGCAGCACCACACCATCCACCGGGTTGCCACGAATGCTTTCCTCGACATCCATGCTGGCCAGGTTGCGGTACAGCATGGCCGTGGGACGCAGCAAGGTTTCGCCCAGGCTCATCACGGGGAACTCGAGCGGGAAGCCGCCGGCCTCGTACACACCAATCTTGACCTGCTCGGCCAGGGTACGGAAATGGCTGTTGCAGGGCGTGAGCTCGCTGAACGTGTTGCAGATGCCAATCACCGGTCGGCCATCGAACTGATCGTGCGGGACGCCTTTGCCCTTGACCCAGGAGCGGTAGGCAAATCCGTCACGGTCCTGCCGGCCGAACCAGGCCTGGCTGCGCAAGGGCTTCTTGGAGGGGTTTTTGGGGTCGTTTGACATGTTTTGTGGCAGTAGCGAGCGTCTCTGCTTGATTGTTTGCTATGAAAAAATAGAAGTGCCGCGGGTGTTGAGGTAGACAGCGTACAACGAAGTGGTGGCGCAGATAAAAAGCCGGTTGTGTTTGGCACCACCAAAGCACAGGTTGGCCACCGTTTCCGGAATGCGGACTTTGCCCAGCAAGGGGCCCTCGCTGCTGTGGCAATGCACACCGTCGCCGGCCGACAGCCACAGGTTGCCTGCCCGGTCCACCCGCAGGCCGTCGTACAGACCTTGGTTGCAGGTGGCAAAGACCTCGCCGCCGCTCAGGCTGCGCCCATCGGCACCCACCTGAAAGCGCCGCACGTGATGGGGGCCACCCGGCACGTGCGACACGCCGGTGTCCACCACATACAGCAGCGATTCGTCGGGCGAGAAGGCCAGTCCGTTGGGTTGCACAAAATCGCTGGCCACCACGTCCAGCGCGCCCGTGGCCGGGTCGATGCGGTAGACGTTGCTGGCGCCGATCTCCCGCGCGGCCACGTCACCTTCGTAGTCGGAGTCGATGCCGTAGCTCGGGTCGGTGAACCAGATGCTGCCGTCGCGCTTGACCACCACGTCATTGGGTGAGTTCAGGCGCTTGCCGTCCAGGCGTTCGGCCAGCACGGTGCGACGGCCATCGTGTTCGGTGCGCGACACACAGCGACCGCGGTGTTCGCACGAGACCAGGCGGCCCTGCAGATCCACGGTGTGGCCATTGGTGTTGAAGCAGGGTTGGCGAAACACCGACACCGAGCCGTCCGTTTCGTCCCAGCGCAACATGCGGTCATTGGGGATGTCGCTCCACACCAGGTAGCGCCCGGCGGCAAACCAGGCGGGGCCTTCGGCCCAGCGGCAGCCGGTGTACAGGCGTTCCACATGGACGTTGGGGAACGCCAGTTGCATGAAACGAGGGTCGAGCACCTCGAAGCTGTCGGTCAGTGTCAAGACCATGAGGGGGATTCCTTCTGACGGTTCATTCGCCCTCGCGCCGGCCGCGGCCGTAGACGAGCAGCATCATGATGATGAGCATGCCATAGGCCACCTGCCGACCCATCTCGGGGATCTGCATCACCGACAGGATGGACTGCAGCAAGGTGATGAGCACCACACCCACCATGGTGCCCAGGTAGGTGCCTCGCCCGCCCAGGATGTGGGTGCCCCCCAGCACGACCGCCGCAATGGCCGGCAGCAGGTAGGCCTCGCCCATGGCCTGGTAGGCCTTGTTGGAATACCCCGCCAGCAGCACGCCCGCGGCTGCCGAACACGCGCCGGCCAGGGTGAAGCACAGCAGCGTGACGCGTTGGGTGTTCACGCCCGACAGGTAGGCCGCGCGTTCGCGGTTGCCCGTTGCATAGACATTGCGGCCGAAGGTGGTGCGCGAC
>CAYNWR010000551.1:0-2038 GCA_964400915.1 uncultured Burkholderiaceae bacterium | reverse complement strand
AATCTCCTGGTTCGTCGAAGGGGTTGACGTCAATTGCTGCGGGCCATCAAAGGCCGGCAAACGGGAGCATCTGCGCCATGTGGCCCATGTTGGTCTCGTGCACCGAAACCGCTCCGCGCAGGTGACGCTTGTTCTTGGTGGTCTTCTTGGTCAGGATGTGGCGCTTGAACGCCTGACCTCGCTTGACCGTGCCACCGGGACGAACCCGAAAACGCTTCTTCGCGCTGCTCTTGGTTTTCATTTTGGGCATTTGCATGCTCCTTCTTCTTTTGTGCTCGTAAGGCGCCGCGAACCCATCGCGTCTTGTTGGCCCCGAGTCACTTGTGCCTTCCGGACACGCCCGGAAGAAAAACAATACGGCTCTGACAACCGGAGCCGCCTCAAGCGGCGGTGGCACCGGCTTCTGCTGACTTGGCAGGTGCAGCAGCAAGCTTCTTGCGCCCCGGCGCGATCATCATGATCATCTGCCGCCCTTCAAGCTTGGGAAACTGCTCCACCACAATCAAGTCTCCAAGGTCGTTGCGCACCCGGTCCAGCAAGGCCAAGCCCAGTTCCTGGTGCGTGATTTCACGACCGCGAAAACGCAAGGTGATCTTGCATTTGTCGCCCTCGGACAGGAAACGCCGGATGTTGCGCATCTTGATGTTGTAGTCGCCGTCGTCGGTACCCGGTCGAAACTTGATTTCCTTGATTTCGATGACCGTCTGCTTGGCCTTGGCTTCGGCTGCCTTCTTCTGTTCCTGGTACTTGAACTTGCCGTAGTCCATCAAACGACAAACCGGCGGTGTTGCAACCGCCGCGATTTCGACAAGATCAACGTCCAGTTCGCCTGCCATGCGCAAGGCCTCGGCAATGCTGACGATTCCCAGCGCTTCGTTGTCCGGGCCCATGAGGCGAACCTCTGGGGCCATGATCTCGCGGTTCAGACGATGCTTGCGCTCCTCGCGTTGGCGACGGTCTCGAAAATCAGTAGCGATGGTGTGAATCCTTCAAAAAACAATCGATAGCACAACGACACCAGAGTTTCGGCGCTAAAGCGAGATCGGGAATTGACTCAGGCTTTAGAGGCGATGTCGGCCGCCACGCGCTGCTGGAACGCTGCGACCGGCATCACACCGAGGTCCTTGTTGCCTCGTGCGCGGACTGCAACCGAGCCGCCTGCCATCTCTTTGTCACCCAGGACGAGGATGTACGGCGGCTTTTGCAGGGAATGCTCGCGTATTTTATACGTGATTTTCTCGTTTCGCAGGTCGAGCTGAACTCTAAGCCCTTGATTTTTCAGCAATTTGGCCACGTCTTTGGCAAATTCAGCCTGCGCATCGGTGATATTCACCACCACCACCTGCACGGGCGCCAACCACGTGGGCATGGCGCCGGCATGGTGTTCGATGAGCAAACCAATGAAGCGCTCCATGCTGCCGACGGTGGCGCGATGCAGCATCATGGGCCGCTTGCGGGTGCCGTCTTCGGCCACGTACTCGGCGTCCAGGCGCTCAGGCAGGTTCGGGTCGACCTGCATGGTGCCCACCTGCCATTCGCGGCCCAGCGCGTCCTTCAAGGTGTATTCAATCTTGGGGCCATAGAAGGCCCCGTCCCCCTTGGAGATGGCGAACTCACAGCCAGCTCGCCGCAGGCTTTCCATCAAGGCTTCTTCCGCCCGATCCCAATCGGCGTCAGTGCCGATGCGGGCCTCGGGGCGTGTGGCCACCTTGTAGATGATGTCGGTGAAGCCGAAATCGCGATAGACCTGCTGCACCAGGGCTGTATAGGCCACGCACTCGTCCAGAATCTGCTCTTCGGTGCAGAAGATATGGCCATCGTCCTGCGTGAATGCCCGCACCCGCATGATGCCGTGCAGCCCCCCCGTGGGTTCGTTGCGATGGCAGGCGCCGAATTCGCCATAACGCAGCGGCAGGTCGCGATAGCTCTTGATGCCTTGTTTGTAGATCAGGATATGTCCGGGGCAGTTCATCGGCTTGAGCGCGTAGTCGCGCTTTTCCGATTCGGTCGTGAACATGTTTTCCCGATATTTCTGCCA
>CAYNWR010000550.1:0-2046 GCA_964400915.1 uncultured Burkholderiaceae bacterium | reverse complement strand
GCCTTGCTGTTGGCGGCGGCGGCGGGCCTGTTTGGCATCTACGAAATCGATCAGGCCGCACAGGGGTACGACGATGTTGTTCACCACGAACTGGAAAAAGAGCGGCTGGTGGGCGAGGCCCTGATCGCCTTCAAGACCCAGGTGCAGGAATGGAAGAACGTGTTGCTGCGCGGCAAGGACGACAAGCAGCGCGAGCGCTACTGGAAGGCGTTTCAGGATCAGGAGGCGCAGGTGCGCGCTCACATCACCAAGGCGCGGGCGGTTGCCGGCAGCGCCGAGGCCGACGTTCTTATCGACAAGTTCCAGAAGGCACACGCCGACATGGCGGCCGGGTATCGCAAGGGTTTCGAGGCATTCAACGCAGCGGCGTTTGACCCGTCGGCTGGCGACAAGGCGGTGTCCGGCATGGATCGCGCACCGGCCAAGCTGCTGGACGAGATTTCTGCCGTGATCAACGCCGATGCCAAGGCCGGGATTGTCGCGGCGCGTGCGGCCCGGTCGCGCTACATCTGGATCAGCCTGGTGGCACTGGCCGTGGTGTTTGGGCTGGGGCTGGTCGGTGCGGCCCTGATCGCGCGCCGGGTGGTGCTGCAGATCGGTGGCGAGCCGCATGTGGCGGGTTCGATTGCACGCCGCATCGCAGCGGGTGACCTCAGTGTCGATGTGCCAGCCCAGCGTGCCGACGAGCGCAGCGTGATGGCGGCGATGAAGGCCATGCGCGACAACCTGGTGAGCATTGTTGAGCAGGTGCGCAACGGCAGCGTATCGGTTGCCGAAGGCTCCAACGTGATCGCCGATGCCAGCAACAGCCTGAGCCAGCGCGTGGAAGAGCAGGCGGCCACTTTGCAGCAGGCCGCAGCCTCGATGGAGGAGCTCAGTGCCACGGTGCGCCTGAATGCCGAAAACTCACAGGATGCCACGCGCATGTCGCGCGAGGCCGTGGGCATCACCCGCAAGGGTGGCGATGTGATGGAGCGGGTGGTGGAGACGGTCAAGGGCATCAACCAAAGCTCCAAGCAGATTGCGGACATCATCGGCGTGATCGATGGCATCGCGTTCCAGACGAACATCCTGGCCTTGAACGCGGCGGTGGAGGCCGCACGCGCCGGCGAGCAGGGGCGGGGATTTGCCGTGGTGGCCTCCGAGGTGCGCAGCCTGGCGCAACGCAGCGCCACAGCGGCCAAGGAGATCAAGGCGCTGATCGATGGCAGCGTGCAGCGCGTCGACCAGGGCGCGCAATTGGTGGATCAGGCGGGCGGCACGATGCAGGACATCGTTCGATCCATCGAGCGCGTGACCGAGATCATCAGCGCCATCAGCCATGCCAGCAGCGAGCAAAGCACGGGCATCCAGCAGATCAACCAGGCCGTCACGCAGATGGATCAGGTGACGCAGCAGAACGCAGCCTACGTCTCGGAAAATGCCACGTCGGCCGAACGCCTGAACGAGCAGGCGCAGACGCTGGTCGACCTGGTGGCCAAGTTCATCCTGCCGGGCGATCGACAGCGCCTGGCCGCTTGAACAGCGCATCCAGCTTCTGTTCGTAGGCCTCGTAGCCCAGGTGTTCGTACAACTGGGCGCGTGTTTGCATGGTGGGCACGGCGGCGGCCTGGGTGCCGTCGCGGCGCAGCACCTGATAGAAGTTGAGCGCGGCGGCGTTCATCGCGCGGTAGGCGCCACAACAGTACAGCGCCATGTCCACGCCCACGCTGCGCAATTCATCCAGCGTGTACAGCGGCGTCTGCCCGAATTCGGTCAGGTTGGCCAGCACCGGCACGCCCACGGCCTGCCGAACGGCGGCGTAGTCGCTCAGCGCGGTCATGGCCTCGGGAAAGACCATGTCGGCGCCAGCGGCCACGTAGGCGCCGGCGCGGTCGATGGCGGCCTGCAGGCCTTCGCTGGCGGCGGCGTCGGTGCGCGCCATGATCACAAAACTGGCGTCGGTGCGGGCATCGACGGCGGCCTTGATGCGGTCCACCATCTCGGCGGTGTCGACAACCGCCTTGCCGGGGCGATGGCCACAGCGCTTCTGGCTCACCTGGTCTT
>CAYNWR010000549.1:0-2052 GCA_964400915.1 uncultured Burkholderiaceae bacterium | reverse complement strand
CATAGACCATGTTGTCGCGCAGGTAGTCGAATCCGAACTCGTTGTTGGTGCCGTAGGTGATGTCGGCTCGGTAGGCTGCCTGCTTCTCTTCACGCGTCAGATTGGGCAGATTGACACCGACACTCAAGCCTAGAAAGTTGTACAGGCGCCCCATCCACTGCGCATCGCGGCTGGCCAGGTAATCGTTGACAGTGACGATGTGCACGCCACGCCCGCTGAGTGCATTGAGAAAGACGGGCAGGGTTGCAGTGAGCGTTTTTCCCTCACCGGTGCGCATCTCAGCGATTTTTCCTGAGTGAAGGGCCATCCCGCCCATGATCTGGACGTCAAAGTGGCGCATCTTCATGACACGCTTGGATGCCTCGCGCACCAATGCGAAAGCGTCAGGCAACAGTTCGTCAAGGCTTTCGCCACCCGCCTGACGGGCCCTCAACGCCGCCGTCATCGCCTTCAGAGACTCATCGTCCAGCGTCTCAAGTTTGGTCTCGAGTGCATTGACGGCCTGGACCGTCTTGCGATATCCCTTGAGCAACCGATCATTTCGGCTGCCGAAAATTCGAGTCAGGAAGTTCATGCTCATAGTGGCCTTGGCAGCGCACACCCAATGGCCAGGCGACACTGCACGTGTCTTCGACACGCTCTAAGGGATCTGGGGACTTGCAAGAAAAATGCAAGCTGGTTGAGCGCCTTGCAGCGATCAGCCCAAACTTTGGATTCTACGTTCTAAGGCTTGGCACCCGAGGACCCTGGCAGCTTCCCTCTTTTTGACAGGGCGACCGCCTGCTGAGCGCCTGCGGCAAGAAACTTCTGGGGGTCTTGCGGCACACCGCTGACAAGCACTTCGAAATGCAAATGGGGGCCAGTCGAACGCCCCGTGCTGCCGACCTCGGCGATCTTTTGCCCGCGACGGACAATTTCGCCCTTGCGCACGTGCACTTGGGACGCATGGGCATAGCGCGTCATCAGATCGTTGCCATGATCGATTTCGATCAGGTTTCCATAAGCAGGGTGAAATTCCTGCGTCACCACCACCCCGGCGGCGGCCGACTGAATCGGCGTACCAGGGTCCGCCTGAAAATCCAGGCCGGTGTGCAAAGCCGACTGACCCGATATGGGGTCGATCCGCCAACCGAAACTGGACCCCAAGTGCCCCAACAGCACGGGCTGCTGGGTAGGAACCATGTGCGTGCGCACGCGCTCCTCAAGCAATCTGGACTCAATGACCGTCAGGTAGTCCGATTTGGCTTCGGTCTGGCGGTTGAGATCCGCGAGCAATTGGTTCAATTCATCCAGGTTCAGGTCTCGGCCCCCCACCAAGGCTCCACCACGGCCGGGCTCCTGCCTGATCGGCGCCGCACTGATACCGGCAAGACCGGAAACCCGCTCACCCAAGGATTCCAGTTGCACCAACTTTGCCTGCATCTCGCCAACCTTGCGAGCCATCGCATCCAGGTTCTCGCGCAGATAGCGATCCCGTTGTTCGAATTCGTCGCGCACAACAAACCGCACCAGTGAACCAACCACTGGCCAGCCTTCGCGCGCGCCCTTTAGAAAGACCCAGTGATACAAAGCCGCTGATGCCAGGACCAGAACAATGCTGAGCAATGAAAAGATCCCCGCAAGTTTCCAACCAGAAAAGTGCAGTGTTCGGCTTTTCGCGAGCCGCAGGTCCGTGATAATCAATTGCATGCCGTCGAGTCCTACGTGTCATCCAGTTTCAGCGCGGCGTTTTGGCGTTGGTCCGATGGACGCCGCCAATGCTCTTGAAGCGTCAGAATCGTTCTCGACGATGCTGGCGAAGGCATCCACCTCAGCCAAGTATCTTCGGTGCGTCTTGCCGCACCTGCCAAATAGCCTCCACTCAGCGTTGTTGCCTGGCCCCCTGGGCGAGGGAACCTGGTGTTTGCTGGTATCAAACAGTGCCGCCCTTGCAAAGCTTCGGCAGCTTGTGCCTGAGATCAAGGCCCACCTGGAGCGTCAAGGACACCCGATCCACGACGTACGCCTGAAGTTACTCAAGCGGGCCACCGACCTTTGAAGCTTCGATTGGTG
>CAYNWR010000548.1:0-2055 GCA_964400915.1 uncultured Burkholderiaceae bacterium | reverse complement strand
ACAACTTCAATTTCCGCAGCCAGGCTGCGATCGAACGCCTGGGCGCCCGCAAGGACGGCGTGATCCGCGGGCATGCGATGCGCCGCGACGGCACCATCCGCGACACCGTCATGTACAGCATGCGTTCGGGCGAATGGCCCGAAGCCAAAGCCCAGCTGCAGTACGCCCTCAGGCGCCATCAGGCCGTCTGATCCGGATGCCGGCTACAAGGCCGGTATGGGCAGGCCGACCGGCGGCGCCGCGATCTCGACGCGATTGCGCCCCGCGTGTTTGGCCGCGTACAGGGCCGCATCGGCGCGGGACACCAGGTTCACGCCCAGCCGATCCCGGATGTCAGCGGTTGCCACGCCCACGCTGACCGTCACCTTGATCTCGATCACGCCGGCGCCCGTCGCCGCCGAAGCCGGCAGTTCGCAATTGAAGGGCCGCGCCTCGACCCCGGCACGAATGCGCTCGGCCACCACCGCAGCGCCGGGCGCATCACACAAGGGCATGAGCACCAGGAACTCCTCGCCACCGTAGCGCGTGGGCATGTCGAGTGCGCGTGCGCCCACCCGGATGCGTTCGGCCACCTGCTGCAGCACCACGTCGCCCACACCATGACCAAAGGTGTCGTTGACGCGCTTGAAATGGTCAATGTCGATCATCAACACCGAAAACACCTGGCGCGAACGCTCAAAGCGGTGCCATTCGCGAGCCAGAGCGCTTTCCATCGCGCGTCGGTTGTACAGACCCGTCAAGGCGTCGCGCTCGTTCTGGGTGCGCAGGCGCTGCACCAGGCGCAGCATCACCAGCACGACAAAGGTGAGGTTGAAGACACCCGCCACCACCAGGTAACTGAACAGCACACGCGCGTTCTGCACGCTGAAGCGGTGCAGCTCAATCGACCGGCTCATGTCGAGCAGCTGCAGGGTGGCCCAGGAGGCTGATGAAACACCCAGCATCAGCACCGGACAAGCCACCAGAGCCGCCCACCCGGTACCAAACTCGTCTGCAACCGGTTTGAGGATGAACAACACCCGGAACATCAACCAGGCGCCAACGCCATAGACAATGACCACACGCCACGGCGCGTGTTCGCCCCCGGGGCCCAACACCACCAGGATCACACTGGCCAGCGCCAGCGTCGCGACCGTCTCGCGCAGGTGGTTCACGCCGATGAATCGCTCCAGACCCAGGCGAACCAGCGAAAAACCGGTGATGAAGAAGATGTTGCTGCCCGTGAACGCCCACCAGGTTCGGGTGTCGCCCCGCAGGGCCAGCAAGGCCAGACCGACGCCCAAAATGGTCCACCCCAGGCCCCACAGCGACAGCGCCCAGCGCTCGGCACGCATGGCCAGCATCACGGCGATCCAGCCTGCGGCATAGAGCAACATCTGCACTGCCACGAGCATGACCATCAAGGTCTGCGGGTTCTCGGCAAGGAATTCGGGCATGGGGATGATGTTGGGCGCTCGCCGAGGTGGCCGTCCCGAAGGAGACGTCCCGCCCAGCGCGTTTGCCCCGACAATGCTAACGCGCAGGCGCCAGGCCGCGTGTCAGTGAGTATCACCATGTTGATTGATTTCTTCTACACCTTGCGCAGTGCCAAGTTGCCGGTATCCGTGAAGGAATATCTGGCGCTGATTGAGGCTGTGCAGGCCGGGGTCGTCGGGCCCTTGAGCGACGGCGCCTACGCGATCGACGATTTCTACTACCTCTCGCGCACCGCACTGGTCAAGGACGAGAAGCACTACGACAAGTTCGACCGCGCCTTTGCCGCGTACTTCAAGGGCGTGGAGATGGTGGCCGATTTCACCAAGGACATCCCGCTGGACTGGCTGCGCAAGAACCTTGAGCTGGAACTGAGCCCCGAGGACAAGGCCAAGATCGAAGCCATGGGTTGGGAAGAGCTCATGGAAACGCTCAAGAAGCGCTTCGAGGAACAGCAAAAGCGCCACGAAGGCGGCAGCAAGATGATCGGCACCGGCGGCACCTCTCCGTTTGGCGCGTACGGCTACAACCCCCAGGGCATCCGCATCGGCCAGGACAAGGGCCGCAATCGCAGCGCCGTCA
>CAYNWR010000547.1:0-2058 GCA_964400915.1 uncultured Burkholderiaceae bacterium | reverse complement strand
CATGACGGGCCTGGACCCGGACTTGCGATTTGACAAGCACAAGGCCGGCATCCAGTCCAACCGCTATGTGTTCCTGTACGGGCTGCACCTCCTGCCCGATCTGTACGAAGGCTTCAACCCCATGCGCTACGAAGAAGCCGCCGCGCGCGAGGTGGAAATCGGCATCGACCTGCGCAGCGCGGGGTTCGGTGTCTGGCAGGCGTGAAGCTGTTGGTGGGGGTGTGATCAAATCATCTAAAACGATAGCTGATCGTAGCCAACCGGCGCTCGCTACAGGCCGATTTGATTCAAATTCTTTCCACGAGGGCGTTGTTCATCCGCTGCCGTTTCCAACCGGGCTTCTCGATTCCGTTCCCAACCGAAAACACGATCATGAAATTTTCCGAACGACTCCAACAGCTCCCATCGGTTGCTCACTTGGCGGCTCTGCAACTGCTGGGCCCCGATGGCACTGTGATCGCCACCATCGAAAACAAGCCGGGCCAGGGTGGCTCGTTGGCCGTGTACCACGCGCTGGCAGCCCTGTACGGCGGCTCCATTGCTCCCGCTGGCGCGGCGCTGGGCCTGGAGTGGTACGCCGAGCACACGGCCGATGCGCAAGCACACCCGGGCAAGCACCCCAACATCGACCGCCTGCTGACCTGGGCGCAAGGCACCGGCACGTACGCAGTGCGCCTGATACCCGTCTGAACTTGCGCAACCACTTCAGCCCATTTCGGTCGCGGCCAGGGCCACGGTGTCGCACTGTCGTCACGCCGCTCTGCTACACACGGGTTTTGCACCCCGGATGTCCCGAGGAATCACCATGACCAACACCGATCGCCGCGGATTCGTACGCGGCTTGGCCGCCACCGCCGCCGCTGCGGGCGCAGCCGCCGGCACCACCGCATGTGCCACCCTGCCCGGCGGCGCTGTGGCCCCGCCCACTCTGCCAGCCTTGCCGGCCCTGGACAGCGCGGCGCCGGCCACACACGGAGCCTACTGGCGCGCCGTGCATGCGCTCTACAACTTCAGCCCGGAAATCGTGAACCTGGAAAACGGCTACTGGGGCATCATGGCCGAGCCTGTGAGACGCACCTACCAGGACTGGACCAATCGGATCAACCGCGAGAGCTCGTTCTACGCGCGCACCCGCTTTGGTCGTGACATGGAGCCGGTGCGCGCAGCGTTGGCGGTTGCAGCGGGTTGCAGCGTCGAAGAAATCGCCCTCACCCGCGGTGCCACCGAAGCGCTGCAAATGCTCATCAGCGGCTACAACCGGCTCAAGCCTGGCGACACCGTGATGTACGCCGATCTCGACTACGACTCGATGCAGTACACGATGAACTGGCTCAAGGACCGCCGCGGCGTCGACGTGGTGCGGTTTGCGATTCCCGAGCCAGCCACCCGCGCGGCCGTGCTCGACGCCTACCGCCTGCAACTGCAGCAACATCCACGCACACGCCTGTTGCTGCTGACGCACCTGAGCCACCGCACTGGCCTGGTGATCCCGGTGGCCGAGATCGCGGCCATGGCGCGCGCCCGTGGTGTCGATGTGATCGTTGATGCCGCGCATTCCTGGGGTCAGATGGATTTTCGCGTGGCCGATCTGGGCGCCGATTTTGTCGGCTTCAACCTGCACAAATGGATCGGTGCGCCGCTGGGCGTGGGGTTCATGTACATCAAGAAGAACCGCATCACCGACATCGACCGCGCGATGGGCGACGAAGACTACCCAGCCTCCGACATCCGGGGACGGGTCCATACGGGCACCTTCAACTTCGCGGCTTTCTTGAGCATCGAGTCTGCCCTTGGGCTGCACCAACACATCGGTGCACAAGCCAAGGCGCTGCGCCTGCGCCACTTGCGCGACCATTGGGTGAGCCGCGCACGCGCTCTGCCTGAGCTAGAAATCCTGACCCCGGACGAACCGGGCATGGCCGCCGGCATCACTTCGTTTCGTGTGGCGGGCAAGACATCCGCGGCCGACAACAATGCATTGGTCACGGCGCTGCGCGAACAGCATGGCGTGTTCACCGTCCGACGTGGTGGTGTGGCCAAGGGGCACTGCATCCGTGT
>CAYNWR010000546.1:0-2068 GCA_964400915.1 uncultured Burkholderiaceae bacterium | reverse complement strand
GCGGGCACACAGGCAAACCAACTGCGCGCCCGGTGGTGAACGCCCAGCAGTTCGCGAAGGCGCTCGTCCCACGTCCTGCGTTGTCAGTCCACCTTCACGCCGGTCTCGCGCACCACCTTGCCCCACTTGTCGATCTCGCTGGCCAGCAGTTGCTGCATGGCCTCGGGCGTGGACAGGCTGGGTTCCACCCCAGCCTCATGCAGGGCCTTGAGCGTGTCGGGCGCGGACATCACCTTGGCAATCTCGGTGTTCAGGCGGGTGACGATGTCGCGCGGCAGGCCCGCCGGGCCCAGCAGGGCCAACCACACCGTGGCCTCGTACCCCGGCACGCCCGCCTCTTGCAGGGTGGGCACATCGGGCAGCAACGCACTGCGCTTGGCCGAGGTGACGGCCAGGGCGCGCAGCTTGCCGCTGGGCACCTGGGCGATGGCATTGGTCACACCGGCAAAGCTGCTTTCCACCACACCGGCCACCAGATCGGTGGCGGCGAGGTTGCTACCGCGATAGGGCACGTGCTTGAGCTTGACACCCGCCATGGTGGCAAACATCGCGCCCGTGAGGTGCTGCGCACTGCCGTTGCCGGAAGACGCGTAGTGAATGGCGTCGGGCTGCGCCTTGGCCAGGGCGATGAACTCCGGCACGTTGCGCGCGGGCACCTTGGGATGCACCAGCAGCACATAGGGCGAGTCGACCAGCTTGCCAATCGCCGTGAACGACTTCACCGGGTCGTAAGGCAGGTTCTTGTACAGCGACGGTCCGATGGCGTGGGTGGACGACACCATCACCAGCGTGTGGCCATCGGGGGTGGCCTTGGCGGCCAGGTCGGCGCCGATGGTGGAGCCCGCGCCCGGCTTGTTCTCGATCACGAAGGACTGACCGAGCGCAGTGCCAAGCTTTTGCCCCAGGATGCGTGCCACCACATCGGTGAAGCCGCCCGGCCCGAAGGGCACGATCAGCCGGATGGGGCGGCTGGGCCATGGCGTGCCTTGTGCCAACGCGCGGCCCGCCAGGCTCGATCCCAAGCCCGTTCCCAGGGTGAATGCCACGCTGGTGCGCAGCGCGTCGCGGCGGGTGGTCGGGTTCATGGCATCACCCCTTGTAGGCGGCTTCCGGCATGGTGAAGAAGCTGTGCAGGATCTGATAGACCATCATGTAGTTCTTCTGCTGAAAACTGGCGTGCGAGATGCCCTGCATGATCGAGAACTGCTTGTTGGTGCTCGGCAGGCGCTTGTAGAACTCGATCAGGTCGTCCAGTGCCGCGATGCCGTCGAACTCACCGCGCATCACGATGGTGGGTGCCAGGATCTGTGTGGGGTCCAGCAGCGGCAGCTTGCTGCACATGTCCACGTAGGTGCCCGTGGGCAGCGAGTCGTCCAGGGTCAGGATGGCATCGGCAAAGGCCTCGACGGTGGCCTCGTCGGCGCAGCCCGGGTGGTCGCGGTTGAAGATGCTGTGCACAAAGGCGCGGTCCACGGGCCGGCGGTTGCTGGCCAGGAACTGCGGCAGCTTCTTGCGCCGCTCCACCAGCGTGGGCGCACCCTCACCGGTCCACACAAACGCGTCCAGCGCGAGCCTGGCCACGCGCTCGGGGTAGCGCTGGGCAAACAGGCCCGCCTTGAGCGCGCCCGACGAGATGCCGTACATCATCAGCGGCTGGCCCCCGTTGCGCGCCAGGATGTAGGCACTGCCGGCGGCCAGGTCGTCGGCGCCGGTGGCGATGTCGCTGTTGATGTGGCGGTGCTTGTCCGAGCGGCCATAGCCCTCGTTGTCCATGCACCAGGTGTCAAAGCCGCGCGCGGCAAACCAGTCCATCACCGACGACCAGGGCCGCCCGGGCACGCTCAGATCGAAGGTGGGCTGCGAGGCCATCGACGAGCCGTGCACAAAAAGCAAGGTGCCGGCAGCCGGCACGCCGGGCTGCGCCGGCTTGTTCCAGAGAAACAGGCGCACATCACCATCGGGTGTGCTCTTGGTGGTCCAGTGTTCGGTGCCGCCGCTCCAGGTGACTTGGGGCATGTTCAGTTCTTGGGCAAAGTGGAAACAGGCCCGGATTCTGGATCAAGGCGCA
>CAYNWR010000545.1:0-2075 GCA_964400915.1 uncultured Burkholderiaceae bacterium | reverse complement strand
TTCGGCGACTGCCGCGGCGCCGGCTGCTGCCGTGCGCGCCTGAATCACCACCATCACATCGCTGGGGCCGGCGCCCGCCACCTCGGCGCCCAGCAAGCCAGCCTCAGCCAGGATGGCCTTGTTGGCCTCGCTGCCCATTTGCAAGCTGGCATTGACCACATCCGCCAGGGCCAACAGATGTTGGGCCACGCGCATCAGGGCGACGGAATCCTTGTACAGGTTGGTGTGAATGTAGGAGAGGGTGTGCAATGGAGCGGTCGTCATGCGGCTGCGGTTGTGGCTGAAGGCCATGGCGCCAAGGGTAAACCCGGCACGCTGGCAGGTGGAAGTGGTTTGCTACGATTCTTTCATATGTCCAACAAGACCCTCCCACCCCTGTCGCCATTGGCCGATAACGCGTCCGCCCTGGCAGAACTGCACCCCATTGAACGCCTGCTGATGGGGCCAGGCCCCATCAATGCCGACCCGCGGGTGCTCAAGGCCATGTCCACCCAACTGCTGGGCCAGTTCGACCCGCAGTTTCGACGCATGATGCGCGAGACCATGGCGCTGTACCGCACGGTGTTCGGAACACAGAACCCGTGGACCCTGGTGCTGGATGGCACGGCCCGTGCGGCCATCGAGATGGTGATGCTTTCGGCCATCGAGCCCGGGCAGAAGGTGCTGGTGTGCAGCTTCGGGCGATTCGGGCAGTTGTTCAACGAGATCGCCCAACGCTGTGGCGCTGATGTGCGCGTGTTGCAGGCGCCCTGGGGCACGGTGTTCGACCCGGCGCAGATTGAAGCCGAATTGAAGGCGTTTTCGCCCAAGCTGCTGGCTGTGTGCCAGGGCGACACCTCCACCACCATGCTGCAACCCCTGGAAGGCCTGGGTGAGCTGTGCCATCGGTACGGCGCCATGCTGCAGGTGGACGCCACGGCCACCTGCGGCGGCGCGGCGCTGCCAGCCGATGCCTGGCAGGTCGATGCAGTAACCGCCGGCTTGCAGAAATGCCTGGCCGGCCCATCGGGCGCGGCGCCGATCACGATTTCCGACGCGCTGGCGCGCACCATCTACGCACGCCGCCACATCGAAGACGGACTGCGCCCGGCCGACTACGTGCCCGGCACGGGCCGGCGCATCGCGTCCAACTACATGGACCTGGCGATGGTCATGGACTATTGGAGCGACGCGGGCCTGAACCACCACACCGAAGCCACCACCATGCTCTACGGCGCCCGCGAATGCGCTCGCATCCACGTGCAGGAAGGCCCGGCTCAGGTGTACGCGCGGCACGCCCTGGCGTCGCGCGCCGTCGTGGCGGGTGTGCAGGCCATGAACCTGAGCTGCTATGGCGATCTGTCCAACAAGATGCCCAACGTCACGGGCGTGTGTATTCCCGACGGTGTCAATGGCGAGCGGGTGCGTGGCGCGCTCTTGAACGATTTCTGTGTGGAGATCGGCACCAGCTTCGGGCCCTTGCACGGCAAGGTGTGGCGTCTGGGCGCGATGGGTTACAACGCGCGCCCCGACGCCGTGCTTCGCATGCTCACCGCGCTCGAAGTGGTGCTGGCGGCCGAAGGGCATCGCTTCACACGCGGGGCGGGGGTGGATGTGGCGTACGGGATCTACCTGGACGCGGCCAAGGCCCGATAGGCGCCAAGGGAGCACCTCATCATGAGACGTCTGATCCGCAACGCCTGCATCCTGTCGATGGACCCTGCCGTCGGCGATTTCGAACGTGGCGACATCCTGATCGAGGGGGACCGCATTGCGGCGGTGGGCACCGATCTGGGCGCAGGCCAGGTGGCCGATGCCGAAGTGCTCGACGCCCGCGATCGCATCGTGATCCCCGGGCTTGTCAATGCGCACATCCACACCTGGGAGTTCCAGTTGCGGGGCATCGGTGCGGATTGGGTGGGCAGCCGCGACTACCACGCCAACATGCACAAGAACCTGGCCACCCGCTACGGTGTCCGCGATGTGTACCTGGGCAATCTGCTGGGCTCGCTGAACCAGTTGCGTGGCGGCACCACCACCATTGTCGACTGGTGCCACATCGTGCGCGATGCCGAGATGACCGACGCCGCGATCGA
>CAYNWR010000544.1:0-2080 GCA_964400915.1 uncultured Burkholderiaceae bacterium | reverse complement strand
AGGCCAGTGAGCTCATGAACGAGCCCGCCTTCGTCTCCAAGATCGAGAACGCCTACCTGAATATGTTCGAAAAGTGGCTACAGTTGAGTTCATGAAAGCGGTCATTCTTGCCGGGGGATTGGGCACCCGAATCTCCGAGGAAACTCATCTCAAACCCAAGCCCATGATTGAAATCGGTGGCAAGCCGATCCTGTGGCACATCATGAAGCTCTATTCAGCCCATGGCGTCAACGATTTCATCGTTTGCTGTGGTTACAAGGGATATGTGATCAAGGAGTATTTCGCCAACTACTTTCTGCACATGTCCGATGTCACCTTTGACATGGTCAACAACCACATGGACGTCCACCAGCGCAATGCCGAAGACTGGCGCGTCACTTTGGTCGACACCGGCGACGAAACGATGACCGGCGGTCGATTGCGTCGCGTGGCTAGATACATCGGCAACGACGACGCCTTTTGCTTTACCTACGGCGACGGCTTGGCCGACGTCGACATCGGAAAGCAGATCGCATTTCATCGTGCACATGGAAAACAAGCAACCGTCACGGCGGTCCAACCACCGGGGCGCTATGGCGCGTTGCAGCGCGACGGCGACCAGGTTGGTGGTTTCCTGGAAAAGCCGCGTGGCGATGGCGGATGGATCAATGGCGGATTCTTTGTGCTGTCGCCGGCAGTAATTGGTTTGATTGCTGCAGATGAGACCAGTTGGGAGCAAGAGCCCTTGAATGCGCTTGCCAGGACAGGCCAACTGATGGCCTTTGAGCATCGCGGCTTCTGGCAGGCAATGGATACCTTGCGCGAAAAGAACCTTCTGGAAGACCTGTGGGCGTCTGGCAAGGCCCCCTGGAAACTGTGGTGAGTCGGCCATCGAAAATGCCAAGCCCTGCTTTCTGGCAGGGCAGGTCGGTCCTGGTCACCGGGCATACCGGTTTTAAAGGCGCATGGCTTTGCCAGTGGTTGCTGGAAATGGGCGCCAAGGTTCATGGATACGCGCTGGACCCGGTCGCCCGGCCCAATCTGTTTGATGCGCTGGCATTGACCGATTCACTCGCAACCGATGTTCGCGCGAATTTGTCTGATCTGGACAGATTGAGGGCCACACTCGAGTTCGCTCAGCCAAGCGTCGTGATCCACATGGCGGCACAGTCGTTGGTGCGCGAAAGCTATCGGCAGCCCATCGCGACCGTGGCGACCAATGTTCTCGGGACAGCCCATGTGCTGGAGGCTGCGCGCGCGTGCGCTTCCATTCTGGCCATTCTTGTGATCACCACCGACAAGGTTTACGAGAACAGGGAATGGGTCCATCCTTATCGCGAAGGCGATGCCTTGGGCGGGCACGACCTGTATAGCGCCAGCAAGGCTGCCGCAGAACTGATCGTGTCGGCTTACCGCAGGAGCTTCTACGATACGCGAGAGGCGGATCTGCACCTGCCCGTGTTGTGCACGGCACGTGCGGGCAATGTGATCGGAGGGGGGGATTGGTCGGTGGACCGTTTGGTGCCTGATTGTGTCCGGGCATTTTCGACCGGGCAGGCGGTTACCTTGCGGCAGCCTGATGCGCTGCGGCCCTGGCAACACGTACTCGATCCACTTTCCGGCTATCTGGTTCTGTTGGAACACATGTGCGGATCGCGCGGCGAACCGGGCACGACAGCCTGGAATTTCGGCCCTGATGGTGCAGGTGATGGAACGGTTGGGGTGGTTGCCCAAGAGATCGCACGCCTGTGGGGAGACAATGCCCGAGTGGTGATCGACTCGGGCGCCGCGAAGGGCATGCACGAAGCCGGGTTGCTCCGTCTTGACCCGTCGTTGGCGAAGGCACGCCTGGGTTGGAGCTGTCGGTGGGGGCTGAACCGTGCGCTCAAGGAGACCGTGCATTGGTACCGTGCCTTTGCGGCAACCGGCAATGCCAAGGAACTGTGTCGTGCGCAGTTGCAGGCCTTCATTCACGGAGACCCGTCGTGATGTCCAACGCTCCGGTTCATTCCGGACGATTCGTCTTCCATCCGACCCCGTTGGAGGGCCTGTGGGTGATGCACGACTTGCCCATGCAGGATGACCGCGGATCGTTTTCCCG
>CAYNWR010000543.1:0-2083 GCA_964400915.1 uncultured Burkholderiaceae bacterium | reverse complement strand
TCAAAGCCTCAAGGAGCGGATCATGGCCGTCCAGCAAAACAAGAAGTCGCCTTCCAAGCGCGGCATGCATCGTTCGCACAATGCCCTGCCCACACCCGGATTGGCGGTCGAGCCCACGACGGGTGAGACGCACCTGCGGCACCACATCAGCCCCAACGGCTTCTATCGCGGGCGCCAGGTCGTCAAGAGCAAGTCCGAGGCTTGATGGCCCCGGGCAGTTCGATCCGGGGCTGGGCCGCGCTGTTTTCCCGTGATCGTTGTTGCCGTTGATTGCATGGGTGGGGACCACGGTCCCTCTGTGACCCTGGCCGCCTGCCGGGCGTTTCTCGACACCCACCCCGACGCCTCGCTGCTCCTGGTGGGGCAGCCCCAGGCTCTGGTTTCGTTTGCGCATCCGCGAGCGCGCGTGCTCGCGGCGGCGGAAATCGTCGCCATGGATGATCCCGTCGAAGTTGCCTTGCGCCGCAAGAAGGACTCCTCGATGCGCGTGGCGATCGAGGCCGTCAAATCCGGTGCTGCGCAAGTGGCCGTGTCGGCTGGAAACACAGGCGCCTTGATGGCGATTGCGCGCTACGTGCTCAAGACCGTCGATGGCATCGACCGACCGGCCATTGCCTACCCGATGCCCAATGCCAAAGGCGGTGTGACCACGATGCTGGATCTGGGCGCCAACGTCGATTGCACCGAGCAGCACCTGTTGCAGTTTGCAGCCTTGGGTTCGGCGCTGGTGTCGTCCCTGCGTGGGATCGACCAGCCCAGCGTGGGCCTGCTCAACATTGGCGAGGAAGCGATGAAAGGCGGCGAAGCCGTGCGCCGAGCCGGCGAACTGATGCGCCGCGCCGCCGATGCCGGGGAGCTCAACTTTTACGGAAACGTCGAAGGCAACGACATCTTCAAGGGCACCACCGACATCGTGGTCTGCGATGGCTTTGTGGGCAACGTCGCCCTCAATACCAGCGAGGGCCTTGATGCGATGATCGTCGGCATGCTCAAGGAAGAGTTCTCTTCGGGGCTGTGGTCACGTTTTGCGGCGCTGGTGGCCTATCCGGTGCTGGCCTCTCTCAAGCGTCGCGTCGACTCGCGCCGCTACAACGGCGCGGCGCTGCTGGGCTTGCGCGGGCTTGTCTTCAAGAGCCACGGCTCGGCCGATGCCACCGCCTTCGAACAAGCACTCGTGCGAGCGCATGATGCGGCAAGCCACGGCCTGCTCGACAAGGTGCGTGAGCGCGTCGAACACATCCTGCCCGCGATTGCCGAGCCGCTGGGCACCCTTCAACCCAACTCGCCTGCCGCATGAACATCTATTCGCGCATCACGGGCACTGGCAGCCATTTGCCGGACCGGCGACTGGCCAACGCCGACATGGTGGCGCTTCTCGCTCAGCGAGGTGTTGAAACGTCCGACGACTGGATCGTCGAGCGTACGGGCATTCGAGCCCGACATTTTGTGGACGATGGGGTCTTCAGCAGTGACCTGGCCGTCCTGGCGGCCCGCTCGGCTTTGGCGGCCGCTGGTCGACCCGCGGCCGATGTGGATCTGATCATCGTGGCCACCTCGACGCCCGACATGGTGTTCCCGTCTTGCGCCTGTATCGTGCAGCACAAGCTCGGAATCGCTGGCTGCCCGGCCTTCGATGTGCAGGCGGTTTGCAGCGGCTTTGTCTACGCCATGACCGTGGCCGACGCCCTGATCAAGACGGGCTCGGCCCGCTGCGCGCTGGTGATCGGCGCCGAGGTTTTTTCGCGCCTGCTGGATTTCAACGACCGCACCACCTGTGTGCTGTTTGGCGACGGCGCTGGTGCCGTTGTGCTGGAGGCCTCTGACAAGCCGGGCATCCTGTCCACCGACCTCCACGCCGATGGGCGGCATGTCGACATCCTGTGTGTGCCTGGGCACGTCTCGGGCGGGCAAGTCCTGGGGGACCCCCTGCTGAAGATGGACGGCCAGGCGGTTTTCAAACTGGCGGTGGGCGTGCTGGAGCAGACCGCGCGGGCGTCGCTGGCCAAGGCGGGGCGCACCGAAGCGGATATCGACTGGCTGATCCCCCACCAGGCCAACATCCGCATCATGCAGGGCACGGCCC
>CAYNWR010000542.1:0-2092 GCA_964400915.1 uncultured Burkholderiaceae bacterium | reverse complement strand
GGCCGTGGTGGTCGACAACAAGCCGGGGGCCGGTGGCAACCTCGCGGCCGGCGAGGTGGCGCAGGCCAAGGACGGCCACACGCTGCTCGTCGGGCCCGACACCGTGCTCACCATCAACCCCCACCTGTACAAGAAGTTGGGCTTCGACCCGCGGACCGCCCTGCAGCCCGTGTCCTACTTCGCCAGTTTCAACCAGACACTGGTGTGCAACCCTGGCGCTGGCATTGCCTCGCTCGATGCCTTCTCGCGGCTGCCTGCCGGCAGGCTCTATGCGTCGGGTGGAGCGGGCTCGCCCAGCCACATGGCCATGGAGCTGCTGCTGTCGACGCTGGGCACCCGGCTGACCCACGTGCCCTACAAGGGGCCGGGGCCGGCGGCGCAGGACGTGATGGCCGGCCATGTCGATTGCAGCTTCGTTGTCTCGTCCGTGGTGTTGCCGCATGTGCAGAGCGGACGGCTGCGGGCCATTGCGGTCTCCAGCAAGGAGCGCTCGGTGGTCCTGACGGACGTGCCGACCGTGGCGGAGAGCGGTCACCCGGGATTCGATGCCACCTTCTTCGAGACCTTGATGGCCCCTGCCGCCTTGCCGGCCGCCGTGGTCGACAAGATCCAGCGCGACGTGCGGGCCGCGCTGGTGGCCCCGGCGATGAAGGCGCGCCTGGCCGAGATGGACCTGCGTGTGGAGGCCAGCACACCGGCGCAAGCCCGCCAGCGCAGCCAGGAGGATTTCGCCAAATGGGGTGCCGTCGCGCAGAAAACCGGGCTGCAGTTGGACTGAAGGGAAAAATGCAGGGCGTCGGCCCCAGTACCTGAGGCTGGTCAGCGAACCGCTCTCATATGGGGCCCGTCCATTTCTTCTCATAGTCGTTCGCTGCGAACTCCTCGACCATGAAATCGATGAACGACCGTACCTTGGCGGCAAGGTGCTTGCGGCTGGGATAGGCAATGTTGATCTGCAAGCGTGGCAGATCCCAGTCGTTGAGCACCGGCACCAGCCGGCCCGCCACGATGTCGTCGTAGACGATGTAGCTGGGCTGCACCAGTATGCCCAGGCCATTGAGAGCGGCGGCTCGCAGGACCTGCCCGTCGTTGGATTCCAGCAGTCCCTGCACGGTGACCGCGTGCTGTTCGCCGCCGTGGGTGAACTTCAACTCATTGGGATTGTTGGCGTGCACGTAGATCAGCAGGTTGTGCCGGGACAACTCGTCGGGAGAACGGGGCGTGCCCTTGGCGGCCAGGTAGGCGGGGGAGGCGGCCAGGATGCGCCGGGTGGAAGCCAGGCGCCGGATGGTGATGGCGCTGTCCGGTTCGTACTCGCGGGTGCGTATCGCCACGTCGATCCCGTTGTCGATGATGTCGAGGTAGCGGTTGGCGGTTTCCACGTGCACACGCACCTGGGGGTAGCGCAGGTGGTACCGGGGCAACCGCGGCGCGATCATCTGCATGGCGAACGACAGCGAGGCGCTGACGCGCAGTACCCCGGATGGGTTGAGTGTGCTGCCGTGGATCGCGGCTTCGGCCTCCCTCAACTCGGCCAATACATGGCGGGCGCGTTCCAGGAACTCCCGTCCTTCGCTGGTGAGATAGAGGCGGCGTGTGTTGCGCTCCACCAGCCTGGCCTGCAATCGATTCTCGAGCGAGGCCAGGTAGCGCGTGGCCGCGGGATTGGACAGTCCCAGTGCTTCCGCCGCGGCGCTCAAGCTGCCCCGTTCAGCCACTTCAACGAACAGCGATAACTCGGTGAAACGGTCCATTTTTCCATTCTTAGGAAAAGTAATTTCCTAAATAGTTGTTTTGGGAAGCTTTGTGAAATTATAGAGTTCGGGCCCAGAGACATTCCACACGCCGACCCACGGAGCAACCATGCGCAATCTCAACCAGGACAACATCACCCAAGCCGTCATCGCCAGCTTCGCCAACACCGCGAATCCGCGCCTGAAGACAATCATGACGAGCTTGGTCCAGCACCTGCATGCTTTCGCGCGCGAGGTGAAGCTGACCGAGGAGGAGTGGTTCCAGGGCATCGACTTCGTGACGCGCTGCGGGCACATCACCGACGACAAGCGCCAGGAGTTCATCCTGCTGTCCGACG
>CAYNWR010000541.1:0-2093 GCA_964400915.1 uncultured Burkholderiaceae bacterium | reverse complement strand
GCTTTCGCCACTACCCCCTCAAGATAGCGTGTCTACCAATTTCACCACGACGGCAAGAGTGTCCGAATGGCTTGAGGAAACCCGTGGGTTGGTGCTCTTCGGAACAGCGAGAAGTTTACCGTGAAAACCCCAGTCTCCACGGGGATGTCGGTTCATAAATTCGCGCCCTGCGGGGCATGGCAGGGTGGGTTCGGACAAAGGACATCTGCCCTGCCGATCGCAACGCATGACCCGGCGCCGACATGCGGCGCGTATGGGTCTGCGCCGATGTGCGGCGCGGATGGCGCCAGACGAATCAGCGGGTCGGGATCTGCCCGGCACCCGACGCGGGTTGCGAAGGCGTGCTGGGCGTGCCTGGCGTCGCTGGACCACCGGCGCCTGGCGCGGGCGACGTGCCCGGAATCAAGGCCGCGCCACTGGCGGCGGGGGCGGCAGGTGCTGCTGTCGACGATTGCTCCAGCACACTGCCGCTGCTGGCGGGCTTGCGCGCTGATCCGAAGTACGCGAGAGCCAGGGTGCAGACAAAAAACACCGCAGCCAGAACGGCGGTCGACCGCGAGAGGAAATTGGCACTGCCCGACGCCCCGAACAGACTGCCCGAGGAGCCACTGCCGAACGCCGCGCCCATGTCGGCACCCTTGCCGTGCTGGATCAGCACCAGGCCAATCATCACCACGGCCGAGAGGATCTGGATCACCAGCACGAGGTTGATCAGAAACGCCATTCAATACTCCTAATTCAGTAGCAAACTATCGAGCTTCTGCGCTCGCTAGGTCGATAATCTTCAAAAAATCGGCGGCCTTGAGGGAAGCGCCGCCGATCAGCCCGCCGTCGATGTCGGGCATGGCCAGCAACTCGGCCGCATTGCCGGCGTTCATGCTGCCGCCGTAGAGAATGCGGATGCGATGCGCGCTTTCGCTGGCGGCGCCCAACTGCGTGCGCAAGCAGGCATGCACGCCTTGCGCCTGCTCGGGGCTCGCGGTTCGTCCGGTTCCAATGGCCCAGACGGGTTCATAGGCGACGACGATTTCGCTGATGCAATGGCCGTTGGTGTGGATCACCGCGGCCAATTGGCGCTTGACGACGTCTTCGGTCTGGCCAGCCTCGCGCTGCGCCAGCGTCTCGCCCACACAAACAATGGGCGTGATGCCCGCTGCCAAAGCCCTTGCCGCCTTGGCAGCAACCAGAGCGTCGGTTTCGCCATGGTATTGGCGCCGCTCGGAGTGACCGACGATCACAAAACGCGGATTGAATTCACGCAGCATCGTGGCCGACACCTCTCCCGTGTAAGCCCCGGACTCGTGGGCAGACACATCCTGGGCACCCCAGTCGACCGGCGTCCCACGCAACTGCTCGGACAACTGCGCCAGATACACCGCAGGAGCACACAGGGCGATGTCACAGGCCGATGGCGTTTTGGCCAGGCCTTCCAGCAGGGCAGCCATCAGGGCGCCATTGGCGTGCAGGCCGCCGTTCATCTTCCAGTTGCCAGCAATGAGGTTTCGCCTGCTCATCTTGATCACCAGGTGAGGACGATCTTGCCCACGTGTTGATTCGACTCCATCAACGCATGGGCCTTGGCGGCATCGGCTGCGGCAAACGTGCTGTGGACGACGGGTTTGATGCGCCCGCCTTCGATCAGGGGCCAGATGTGCTGGTGCAGCGCCCGCGCGATGGCGGCCTTGAATACGACGGGGCGCGGACGCAGGGTCGAGCCCGTGATGGTCAGGCGCTTGCGCAGAACCAGGCCGGTGTTGGCCTCGCTGCGTGTGCCGCCCTGCACGGCGATGATCACGATGCGGCCGTCTTCGGCCAGGCATTCGACTTCGCGCGCAACGTAGGCTCCTGCCACCATGTCCAGCACCACATCGACACCCTTGCCACCGGTCAGGCGCTTGACCTCGTCGACGAAGTCCTGCGTCTTGTAGTTGATGGCGTGGTCGGCGCCGAGCGCGACACAGGCTGCGCCTTTTTCGTCGCTGCCCGCCGTCACCATCACCAGACCGGCGCCCATGGCCTTGGCCATCTGGATGGCCGTGACGCCGATGCCGCTGGAGCCGCCCTGGATCAGCAGGGTCTCGCCCGCCTGCAGG
>CAYNWR010000540.1:0-2095 GCA_964400915.1 uncultured Burkholderiaceae bacterium | reverse complement strand
CACGCGGTGTGTGCCGGCCAGCAGCATGTCATGGGCGAACATCGCCGCCTTCATGCCCGAGCCGCACATCTTGGACAAGGTCACGGCGCCCGCCGACTTGGGCAGTCCAGCCTTGAAGGCCGCCTGCCGCGCCGGCGCCTGGCCCTGCCCAGCCATCAGGCAGTTGCCAAACAGCACCTCCTCGACCTGGTCGGGGTCCAGGCCCGCGCGTTCCACGGCGGCGCGAATCGCTGCGCCACCCAGATCGTGTGCTGCCAGCGCAGAAAAATCGCCCTGGAAACTGCCCATGGGGGTGCGGGCAGCGCCCACGACAACAATCGATTCGCTCATGTTCAGGTACTCCTTCAGTTGGGGTGGATCAGTGGCATGCCGTGCTCGTCGGCAATGCGACGGATGTGTTGCTGGAACTGCTCGTCCTCGCCGCGCAACAGCAGCGGCAGCGCATTGCGGAAATCCTCGCGCTGACACCATTCGCGCATGTAGTCGTCCCAGCTGTTCCAGCGGCGCGCTTCCGATTGGGACATCCGGGGCTTGTAGGCAACCAGGTAGGCCCGCTCAAACAGGGCCACCAGCATGTCGAAGATGATCAGCATGCGTTCGCGTTGCTCGGGTGTCGGATTGGCCAGGGGTTCGTTGGAGCGAAGCTGAAGATCGGGATGATCCAGGACCGTCTTGAGGAAGTCGGTATAGGCATCCGACAGATGCAGATAGACCTCTTCCTCCTCGTTGTCGCGTTCCTTGCGCTGCTCCCAGAGGAACACCCCGATGGCAAAGGGCAAACCCACCAGGGTCACAACAAAACTACCCATTTCCAGCAGATCGCGCAGCATGCCGAACACCTCCGTCAGGCCTTGGGTGCGGCGCCCGGCCGCAGGTAGATCACCCAGTACACAAGGGCCACCAAGACGCTGCCACCAACCAGGTTGCCAGCGATCACGGCCACCAGGTTTGCTGCGGCATCCTGCCAGGGCGTTGCTCCGCCCAGCAGCCAGGCGAGCGGGAAGAAGTACAGGTTGGCAATGGAATGTTCAAAACCGGCCGCCACAAACGCCGTGACGGGCGGCACCACAGCAATGGCCTTGTCCACCACGCTGCGCCCCGAAAAACTCATCCACACGGCCATGCACACGAGCACGTTGCACAGCACGCCCCGGAAGAAGGCTTCACCCAGGGGCAGCCCCGCCTTGGCTTGGGCAATGGCCACGACGGTACGGCCGACGGCGCCCTGGTTCAAGCCGGCGTGGCCGCTCCAATGGACAAGCAAGGCCACACCCAGGGCCCCCACCAGATTGGCCGCACAAACCAGCACCCAGTTGCGCAGAAGCTCGGTGGCACGGATCTGCCCCGCGGCCCAGGCCATGGCAATGAGGTTGTTGCCGGTGAACAGTTCGGCGCCCGCCACGGCCACGAGCAGCAGGCCCAGCGAAAAAACCAGGCCACCGATCAGGCGCTGCGCCGTGAACGACAGCGACGCGTCGCTGGCCACCAGTGTGAACATCATCGCCCCCAGACCGATGAAGGCGCCCGCGAGCATGCCCAGTAGGGCCTGGGTCAACAGCGGCAGGCGGGCTTTTGCGACGCCGACAGCCAGCACACGTTGTGCGATCTGTTGCGGCGCATAGGCATCGGACCCGAAGACGTCGTTCATGGCCTTGCAGTCGGTTCAGGCGGCAAAGCGCCGCGCGGCGTCGTAGGGAAACACGTCGTGGACGTGGCCGGCCTGGATCCGCTGCTGATGGTGTTGCCAGAAATCGGCATCCAGCAGGTCCGCGTGGTGTTTCATGAACACCTCGCGCACGCCCGGATGGCCCAGCAGGAAGGGACCGAAGGTTTCGGGAAACACGTCCTTGGGACCCACGGCATACCAGATCTCGCCGGACATCTCGTCTTCCTCGTTGCGCGGCTCAGGCACGCGACGGAATTTGCAGTCGGTGATGTACTCGATCTCATCGTAGTCGTAGAAGACGACTTTCCCGTGACGGGTGACGCCAAAGTTCTTCCACAGCATGTCGCCGGGGAAGATGTTGGCGGCCACCAGATCCTTGATGGCGTTGCCGTACTCCACCACGGCGCGCTCGATTTGCAGGCGTGCGTG
>CAYNWR010000539.1:0-2108 GCA_964400915.1 uncultured Burkholderiaceae bacterium | reverse complement strand
GGTCTCGATGCCCAGCGACAGCGGGATCACGTCCAGCAGCAGCAGATCGCCACCGGGGTTGTTGCCAGCGAGCTGGTTGGCCTGGATGGCGGCGCCCAGGGCCACAACTTCATCCGGATTCAGATCGGTCAAAGGCTCGCGCCCGAACACCTGGGCCACCGCGCGGCGCACATGCGGCATGCGTGTGGAACCCCCCACCAGCACCACGCCCTGCACATCGGCTGCGCTCAACTTGGCGTCGCGCAACACCCGGCGCACGGTGACCAGGGTGCGCTGGGTCAAGGGCGCGGCCAAACGCTCGAAATCCGCAACTTGAACATCAAAACGCCGCCTGGCGAGCGCCAACTGGGCTTCAAATGCTACTGATTTAGAATCATCCTGCGGATCCGCCCAGACGCTCAGCGCTTCCTTGCAGCGGCGCGCTTCGGTCTTGAGTGCCGAGCGCTCGCCCGGCGTCAGGCGGGCGACGTCCACACCCCACTGCGCGCACACCCAATCGAGCAGCGCGCGGTCGTAGTCGTCGCCACCCAGGGCTGTGTCACCGCCCGTGGCCATGACCTCGAACACCCCACGGGTGAGGCGCAGGATCGAGACATCGAAGGTGCCCCCTCCGAGGTCATACACGGCGTAGACCCCTTCGCTCGCATGATCGAGCCCGTAGGCAATGGCCGCAGCGGTGGGTTCGTTGATGAGGCGCAGCACGTTCAGCCCGGCCAGGCGCGCGGCGTCCTTGGTGGCCTGGCGCTGGGCATCGTCAAAATAGGCGGGCACCGTGATGACGGCGCCGTGGATGTCACCGTCCAGGCTGTCTTCGGCACGCTGGCGCAGGAGCGCCAGCAGTTCGGCACTGACCTCGACCGGCGATTTGTCGCCGTCCACCGTGGCGATGGCCAGCATGCCCGGCTTGTCCACGAAGGTCCAGGGCATGCGGGCGGCATCCTGGATGTCCGACAGGCCGCGCCCCATGAAGCGCTTGACCGACACCAGGGTGTTGAGCGGATCGGTGGCAGCGTCGGCAAGCGCCGCGCGGCCGTAGCGCCGGCCGCCGCCCGGCAGGTAACGCACCGCCGAAGGCAACAGCACGTCGCCCTGCTCATCGGGCAGGCATTCGGCAACACCATGGCGCACCGTGGCCACCAGCGAATGGGTGGTGCCCAGGTCGATGCCAATGGCCAGACGCCGCTGGTGCGGGTCGGGCGCCTGCCCAGGTTCGGAGATTTGCAGAAGGGCCACGGAAAGCGGGCTTTCGTCAGGATCGCGTTGCGGCGCCGGCCGCCTCCAGCTGGTCGAGACGTTGCTCGGCCGCGGACAGCAGACGCTTCAAAAACATGAGCATCCGAACATGATCGGACGCTCGCTTGGGGTCATTTTGATGGTCAAACAGCTGCGCCAGGGTGTCCAGGGCGGCCCTCTCGGCCACTTGCACCTCTTGGGCCACGCGTTCAACGCTGGCGGCATCGCTGGCCTCGTCCAGGGCTTCGCGCCAGTTCATCTGTTGCACGAGAAAAGCCGGATCCAGCGGCTGCTGGGACGTGCCATCGACGGGCACACCCGCAAGCTCGCACAGGTAGGCGGCACGCGCCAATGGGTCCTTCAGGCGGCGATGCGCCTGGTTGATGCGCGCCGAGGCCTGAACCGCGATGCGCTGCGCCTGGGCGTCGCTGGCCGCACGGTCTGGATGGGCTGCCGCCTGCAGGCGGCGCCAGGTGGCGTCGATGGCGGCCTCGTCCTGCGCAAAGCGCTGCGGCAAGCCGAACAGCGAGAAATCATCGGTTGCCGCCGCGGGAATTTTGGACACTTGGTTCGGGGGTCTGGCGTGCAAGCCCGGAAGCCGGGGACGGATTCAGACGCGAAACGACTCGCCACAGCCGCAGCGGTCGCGCTCGTTGGGGTTGTTGAAACGAAAGCCCTCGTTGAGGCCCTCGCGCACAAAATCGAGTTGGGTACCGTCGATGTAGGCCAGGCTCTTGGGATCGATGAGCAGCTTCACGCCATGCTCTTCGAACACGATGTCTTCGGGCGCCGTTTCGTCGACGTATTCGAGCTTGTAAGCCAGGCCCGAACAGCCCGTGGTCTTGACGCCCAGGCGCACGCCCACGCCCTTGCCG
>CAYNWR010000538.1:0-2114 GCA_964400915.1 uncultured Burkholderiaceae bacterium | reverse complement strand
GCGACACGATCCCCGCCGCCGCCGGGCTGACGCCCTGGCTGGCGCTCGCAGCGGTCAAAGTCGATCGTTCGGCCATCGATGCGCGGCGGTGTCCCAGTCTTCAAGCGGCCCTGCGGCAGCTTCAGTTCTTTCAGCCGAGCCGACAGCGTCTGCGCTGGGGGATCACCGGCGCGGCCGCCGGCGTGGTTCTGCAGGCCCACGTGGATGCGGCCATCCAGAAAGGTTCCGGCGGTGAGCACCACCGCACGGGCGCGGAACTTGAGCCCCAGCTGCGTCACCGCACCCACCACGCGAGCGCCCTCGCCGTCGCCTTCGACGATCAGGTCGTCCACCGCCTGCTGGAACAGCCACAGATTGGGCTGGTTCTCCAGGCGCTGCCGGATGGCGGCCTTGTACAGGACGCGATCCGCCTGCGCCCGCGTGGCGCGCACGGCAGGGCCCTTGCTGGAATTGAGAATCCGAAACTGGATGCCCGCCACGTCCGTGGCGATGGCCATGGCCCCGCCCATCGCGTCGACCTCTTTCACCAGGTGCCCCTTGCCGATGCCACCGATGCTGGGGTTGCAGCTCATCGCGCCCAGGGTCTCGATGTTGTGGGTGAGCAGCAGGGTGGCGCAGCCCATGCGCGCCGCCGCCAATGCGGCTTCGGTGCCCGCATGGCCGCCGCCGATCACGATCACGTCAAATGTTTGGGGGTGCCACATCTGTTGTTGCCTCCATCAAGCTCAGGCTTCGATCCATTCCGTCTTGAGGCCCAAGGCCCGGGCGGCTTCGGCCTGTTGCCGATCGGCCGTAACGAACAGTTCCGCGCGCGCCACTTGCGCCGCGCCCACATGCAAGGCGTCCATCGCACGCAAGCGCGCCATGCCCATGGCGGCAATGGCCCCCTGCTCCACTTCGCTGGTCAGACCCACCACCGCAAATTCTTCGAAATCGGCAGCCACCCGTGCCAGGGTATCGGTCCATTGATCGGCAGAGATCAATCGGTCGTGCAGGTGGCGCGAGAAGGCCGCCGCCACCTCCGTGTAGCAATGCGGGGCCACCAGCACCTGCCGCGCGCGCGCGCACAAGCGCATCACCGCCTCGCTGCCCGGCTCGACGGCATAACGCTTGTAGAGCGCCGAGGCGTCAAACATCGTTCGCATGACAACAACACACCCCTGGCGTCAATAGCGCGCCTGACGGCGCTCTTCCACAATCAATTGCGCACCGGTCTTGCCATCGGGGCGCTCGATCTTGAGGGGCTTGTCAAAAGGGCGCTTCCAGGACGGCAGGTTCTCGGCCGACGCTGGCTCGACGCGCGGTGGAACCAGTTCAGCCACTGGCTTCCCGTGGCGCAGGATGCGCACCGTCTCGCCTTGCTCCACCAGATGGATCATCGCCGACGCATTGGCGCGAAATTGACTCAAGGGAACCGACTTCATTTTGTGCAAATTTCAAGTTTTGTACATTTTATCGCGCATGGCCGCGCCATGCCTGGCTGCCGTGCGATCAACCGGAACCCGAGCGCGGATTTGATTCGCCCTTCGGGAGGCTTCATTCCTTCCGTGCATGAAGTCCAAGCAAAGCGGCCTTGGACACACCGCGCCGGCGGGTCTACGCTGAAAGCTGGTTCCACACAACGCGCCAGATTCCCGCGCGGCAAACCCATGAACACCCATGCCCTGCCCTCCTACCTCGATGCCCAACACCTGGGGCCCTGGGGGGTCTACCTGCAGCAGGTTGACCGTGTCACGCCCCACCTCGGCGAGTTGTCGCGCTGGGTGGAAACGCTCAAGCGGCCCAAGCGAGCACTGATCGTCGATGTGCCGATCCAGCTGGACAACGGCACCGTCGCGCACTATGAGGGCTACCGCGTGCAGCACAACACCTCACGTGGGCCAGGCAAGGGGGGCGTGCGCTTTCACCAGCACGTCACCTTGTCGGAGGTGATGGCCCTGGCCGCCTGGATGTCGATCAAGAACGCCGCCGTCAACGTGCCCTATGGTGGCGCCAAAGGCGGCGTGCGCGTGGATCCGCGTCAGCTCTCGATGGGTGAACTGGAGCGACTGACGCGCCGCTACACCAGCGAAATCGGCATCATCATCGGCCCGTCCAAGGACATCCCGGCGCCG
>CAYNWR010000537.1:0-2115 GCA_964400915.1 uncultured Burkholderiaceae bacterium | reverse complement strand
ACCAGAACGGCCTGGGCAAGACCTGGGACGACCCCAACCACATGAAGTTCTTCAATGACGGCGCGGTGAACTTTCCCTACCTGTCGGATGGCATGTGGTTCCTCACGCAACACAAGCGCTGGGGCTTGCTCAAGTCCCATCCGGACTACCTGGCCGTCGCCAAGCAGATCAACCAGATCGACCTGTACAAGGATGTCGCCACGGCCATGAAGATCAGCGTGCCCAAGGACCCGCTGCGCAGCAGCAAGCTCATCGACGGTGTGGTCTGGGACGGCAAGGATCCCAAGAAATACGCCGACAGCTTCAAGATCAGCGCGTCGGTGGCGTGAGCTCGACAACCAAGGAGGAACCCACAATGGTCAGTGCCGTTTTTCATTCCCCGCTGGAAATGTCTCGCGAAGCCCTGGCCGCCGCGCCAGAACGTTCCAGCAGCCCAGCGGCGGCATTGCCTGGCCCCGCCTCGGAAGAAGCTCCCGGCAAGCCCGGCGCGTCGCAAGCCACGGCGTCCGACGTGGCCGGTGCAGACATCCGTCCAGCGCGCCCACCCATCGATTGGCGCGGCCTGTGCCTGGTGGTGATCCCGCCCATGCTGGGTCTGGCATTGCTGGTGCTGATCTGGCAGCTCGTGGCACTGACCAGCACCTCGGGTTTCCCGACCCCCGCGCAGACGCTCCAGCAGGCCATCGAGATCTTCAGCGACCCGTTCTATCAGAAGGGGCCGAACGACCAGGGCGTCGGCTGGAACGTGTATTCGTCGCTCAAGCGCGTGGCGGTGGGGTTTGGCCTGGCCGCGCTGGTGGGCATCCCTGCGGGCTTCCTGATCGGACGCTTCGGCTTTCTGGGCCGCATGTTCAACCCGGTGATCAGCCTGCTGCGTCCGGTGTCGCCGCTGGCGTGGCTGCCCATTGGTCTGCTGGTCTTCAAGGGTGCCCATCCGGCCGCCATCTGGACGATCTTCATCTGCTCGATCTGGCCCATGATCATCAACACCGCCGTGGGGGTGCAGCGTGTGCCGCAGGATTACCTGAACGTCGCACGGGTGCTGCAACTGTCCGAATGGAAGGTGATCACCACCATCCTGCTGCCCGCCGTGCTGCCCTACATGCTCACCGGCGTGCGCCTGGCCGTGGGTACCGCCTGGCTGGTGATCGTGGCCGCCGAAATGCTCACGGGTGGCGTCGGCATCGGCTTCTGGATCTGGGACGAGTGGAACAACCTCAATGTCAAGAACATCATCGTCGCGATCTTCGTGATCGGCATCGTCGGCCTGGTGCTGGAACTGCTGTTGGTCAAGCTGGCCAAGGCGTTCACCTTCGAAGAGATCAAGACCTGATGGCCGCTGCGGCCACCAACCCGAACCGGAGTGCAACACCATGAACACCGCCACCAGCAAGGCCTACATCGACGTTCAGGACGTGGGCCAGACCTTCAAGACCAAGAAGGGCCCCTTCGTTGCCTTGCGCAACATCAAGCTGCAGATCGCCAAGGGCGAGTTCATCGCCCTGATCGGGCATTCGGGCTGCGGCAAATCCACGCTGCTGAACCTGATTGCAGGCCTTGACCGCCCCAGCGACGGCAGCCTGCTGTGTGCCAACCGTGAAATCACCGGACCCGGACCCGAGCGCGCGGTGGTGTTCCAGAACCATTCGCTCTTGCCCTGGCTCACCTGTTATGAGAACGTCTACCTGGCGGTCGAGCGCGTGTTCGGCAGGGGCACCACCAACCGCGCCGCGGAAAGCCGGGCGCAGCTCAAACAACGCACCCTGGCCACACTGGAACTGGTGGGCCTGACCCACGCCGCACACAAGCGACCGGGCGAGATCTCGGGGGGCATGAAGCAGCGTGTGGGCATTGCGCGGGCCCTGTCCATGGAACCGCAGGTGCTGCTGATGGACGAACCGTTTGGTGCGCTGGATGCGCTCACGCGCGCCAAGCTGCAGGACGAGCTGCTGAAGATCGTCGCGCGCACCCGGAGCACCGTGGTGATGGTCACGCACGATGTCGACGAGGCGGTTCTGCTGTCGGACCGCATCGTGATGATGACCAACGGACCGGCGGCGACGATCGGCGAGATCCTGACGGTCGAGCTGCCGCGGCCGCGCGATCGCGTCGCGC
>CAYNWR010000536.1:0-2120 GCA_964400915.1 uncultured Burkholderiaceae bacterium | reverse complement strand
GTGATCTTGAGCTTGCCGCCCGTGGCGCGGTCGACGTCGGCGGCGAACTCCGTCAGGTTGACCGTATGGAAGTTGGTGGCCGGGTAGGCGGCGGGCAGGTCCCACTTGGTCTGGGCCTGTGCGGTGCCCAGCGCAAACGTGGCGGCCAGGGCCAGCGATCCCGCGACGGCATGGTGATGGAAATGGCGGCGCTTCATATCAAGACTCCGGTGATGTTGGATGAAAAAATGAGGACCTTTGATCGCGAAGCACTGTAGCAAGCACCCCGGACGGACTGATCGGTGCTTACCCTAATCGTTGATAAATTGCTGACATTTTGATCTCAAAATTTCTACAATGAGCAACACACGATGGTGCATTCAAGGCGCCGGACCTTGTCGACCAAGACCCCATGAACTCTCCTCGCAAGACACGCGCCAAGTCCGCTGCGGCCGCCGATTCGCCGGCAGTGGCAGCGCCGGGCGCAGCGACAGCAGCGATGTCGCAGCCCATCGTGTCGTCCGCGCATCTGGTGTCGCCGCGCAGCGCCGAGATGAGCGAGTTCGAGTTCGGCCTGATCGTGGCGGGCAACGCGTTTCATCGCTGGATCGTGCATTGCATGGCGGCCGCCGGCCTGAAGGATCTCACGCCGCTGGACGTGCTGGTGCTGCATCATGTCACGCACCGCGCGCGCGACAAGCGCCTGGCCGACATCTGCTTCATCATGAACGTCGAGGACACGCACCTGATCAACTACTCACTCAAGAAGCTGCAGGCCCTGGGTGTGGTGGCGTCCAGCAAGAACGGCAAGGAGGTGACCTACGCTTCCACCGATGAAGGCCGCGCTTTCGTGCAGCGCTACCGGCTCATTCGCGAATCCTGCCTGATCGACGCGCTGAATGCCGATGATGGCCTGAACCGCGACATTGGCGAGCTGGCGCGCCTCTTGCGGGTGCTGTCGGGTGTGTACGATCAGGCCGCACGGGCGGCGGCGTCGCTGTGATGCGCTTGCATCCAACCAGGGCATCGCTTCAGGCTTGCTACTAAAACGATTGCAAACAGATGAAGACCGACGCTCGCTCTGACCCGATTTTGATCAGAAAACGCATCCGCAGCGGTGAGATCGCCGCCCACACCAGCGGCCTGTGTGGCGAGCGCGTGCAGGGCAACCTGGTGATCCTGCCCGAGGCACTGGCGGGCGATTTCCTGCGCTATTGCCAGCGCAACCCCAAGCCCTGCCCGCTGCTGGCGGTGTCCGAGGTGGGCAGCCCAGCGTTCCCCAGCCTGGGGCACGACATCGACGTGCGCACCGATTTGCCGCGTTACCGCGTCTGGCGCGACGGCCAACTGGTGGACGAACCCGCAGACGTCAGCCATCTGTGGCGGGACGATTTTGTGGCGTTTGCCATCGGCTGTTCGTTTTCTTTCGAGCAGGCGCTGCAGGAATCCGGCATCCCCTTGCGGCACATCGAGCAGGGCCGCAACGTCGCCATGTACGAGACCAACATCCCCACGGCAGCAGCCGGGCCGTTTGTCGGCAACCTGGTGGTGTCGATGCGCCCCTTGCGTGCGGCCGATGCCATCCGCGCGGTGCAGATCACCTCGCGCTTCCCGGCGGTGCATGGCGCGCCCGTGCACCTGGGCGATCCCTCGCAGATCGGCATTGGCGACCTTGGGCGCCCGGATTTCGGCGACGCCGTCGAGGTGGCGTCCGACGAGTTGCCCGTGTTCTGGGCCTGCGGTGTCACGCCGCAGGTGGCGATCCGGCAGGCGCGGCCGCCACTGTGTATCACCCACGCACCGGGATCGATGTTGATCACGGACCTCTTCAACCACCAGCTTGCTTCCTTCTAAGGAGATATTCATGAAGCTCACCTTTGCCTCGGCGGCCGTCGCCGCTGCCACCACACTGGCTCTGGGCACGTCCGCAGCCTGGGCGCAGGCCCTGCCCAAGACCCACCTGCGCGTGGTGGGCTCCATCAGCAGCCTGACGCAGTACAAGGACTACGAGGTGCCGTTCTGGACCAAGCAACTGGCCGAAAAATCCGGCGGTGCCATCACGGCCGAGATCAAGGGCTTCAACGAGATGGGCCTCAAGGGCCCCGAGGTGCTGCGCCTGATGGGTCAGGGTGTGATGGAGA
>CAYNWR010000535.1:0-2122 GCA_964400915.1 uncultured Burkholderiaceae bacterium | reverse complement strand
CATGGGTGTTTTCCATCCCGATCTGGTGGGCATCCAGGTGCGCGCGCTGCAGCGCCTGGGCGCCCAGCATGCGGTGGTGGTGCATGGCAAGGACGGTCTGGACGAGTTGAGCCTGGGTGCGGCCACTCAGGTGGGTGAGTTGCAGAACGGGGCCATCCGCGAGTACGAGATCCACCCCGAAGACCATGGCCTGGCCATGGCCAGCAGCCGCTCGCTCAAGGTGGAGACACCCGAGCAATCCAAAGCCATGTTGCTGGGTGTGCTGGACAACCAGCCCGGTCCGCCGCGCGACGTGGTGGTGCTCAACGCGGGTGTGGCCCTCTACACCGCGGGCGTCGCGCCCTCCATCCAGGACGGCATCGCGCGGGCGCGAACGGCCATCGAATCGGGTGCGGCGCGCGAGCGCCTGACGCGCTTCGTCGCGGCCACGCAGGCCTTGGCCGCTTGAGGCGAGCGCAAGATGTCCGACATCCTTGACAAGATCGTGGCCGTCAAGCGCGAGGAAATCGCCGCTGCGCAGCGCAAGATTCCGTTGGCGGCCATGCGGGCCGACGCCGAAAGCCGGGTGCTCACGCGCGACTTTGCTGGCGCGCTGGCGGCCAAGTTGGCGCGTGGTCAAAGCGCCGTGATTGCCGAGATCAAGAAGGCCAGTCCAAGCAAGGGCGTCCTGCGGGCCGATTTTGTCCCGGCCGACATTGCTCAGAGCTATGCAGCCGGCGATGGCAAGGTCAGCGCCGCCTGCCTGTCGGTGTTGACCGATCGCCAGTTCTTTCAGGGCCAGCCCGATTTCCTCAAGCAGGCCCGGGCTTCCTGCAGCCTGCCGGTGCTGCGCAAGGATTTCATGGTCGATCCCTATCAGATCTACGAATCCCGCGCGATGGGCGCCGATTGCGTGCTGCTGATCGCTGCGTGCCTGGACGACAAGCAGCTGTCCGACCTGGAGGCTCTGGCGCGGACGCTGGACATGGCCGTGCTGATCGAGGTGCACGATGGCGCCGAGCTCGAGCGCGCCCTGCGCGTGGGGTCCGCCACGCGCTGGCCCCTGCTGGGCGTGAACAACCGCAACCTTCGCAGCTTCGAGGTTTCGCTGGACACCACCATCGGTCTGCTGGGCGATATTCCGCCGCAGCGACAGGTGATCACCGAATCGGGCATCCTGCATCGTGCGGATGTGTTGCGCATGCGCGAGGCGGGTGTCAACAGCTTTCTCGTGGGCGAGGCCTTCATGCGCGCCGACGAACCGGGCGCTGCCCTGGCCGAACTGTTTGCCTGATCCCGCGTCGCGCTGCCCGTGACCAACCGGCTTGCCGCGTGGAACCCCGAGGACTGGGACGTTGCGCCCGGTTGGCGGGCACTGGTGTCGCAGTTTCTCGCATCGCCCGACGGGCAGCGACTGGCGGCCTTCCTTCGGGCGCGCCTTGAAGCGGGTGCACGGATCTATCCAGCCCAACCATTGCGGGCACTGGCCTTGACGGCGCCCGAATCGGTCAAGGTCCTGATCCTGGGGCAGGACCCCTACCACGGTGATGGGCAGGCCGAGGGCTTGGCGTTTTCGGTCTGCCCTGGCATCCGGGTTCCGCCCTCGCTGGCGAACATTCACCGCGAGTTGGCGCGCGACCTGGGCGCAAACCCGCCGGGCCATGGCAGTCTGGTCCCCTGGGCACGACAAGGCGTGTTGCTGCTCAACACCGTGTTGACCGTCGAAGACGGCCGCCCGGCCAGTCACGCAGCCAAAGGTTGGGAAGCACTAACTGACAGCATCATCCGCCACTTGTCTCGTGATGGGTGCCCGCGTGTGTACATGCTCTGGGGCAACCATGCCCAAGCCAAGCGGCCCCTGATCGAATCCGTCGGTGTGGGCTCGGGGCCTCGGCCGTCTGCCCGGCTGGTTCTGGTCAGCAACCACCCATCACCGCTGTCGGCTCGCCGACCGCCGATTCCCTTTTTGGGGAACGGGCATTTTGGCGCCGCTTCGCGTTGGCTGCAGGCGGCAGGTGTCACCCTGGACTGGCGTTTTGACGGGCCGATCGAAGAGGCGGCTGAAAAATGATATATTCCGCAGTTCGCCGGAGGGGTGCCCGAGTGGCTAAAGGGGGCAGACTGTAAATCTGTTGGCTTACGC
>CAYNWR010000534.1:0-2125 GCA_964400915.1 uncultured Burkholderiaceae bacterium | reverse complement strand
ATCGCACACGGTGATGTCCGCGTGCGACGTGGCCCTGGTGGCCAGCGGAACGGACACGCTGGAGGCGGCGCTGTTCAAGCGGCCCATGGTCATTGCCTACCACATGCATCCGATTTCCTGGTGGATCATGCGCCGCAAGCGCCTGCAGCCCTGGGTGGGCCTGCCCAATATTCTTTGCGAAGATTTTGTGGTGCCGGAGCTGCTGCAGGAAGCGGCCACCCCCGAAGCGCTGGCCGAGGCCACGCAGGCCTGGCTGGATGAACCCGAGCGGGTCGAGCGCGCGCAGCGGCGCTTTGCGCAGTTGCACGATGAACTGCGCCGCGACACCGCACGCCTGGCCACCGACGCCCTGGAGCAGGCATGCGCCGCGCCAAACCCCTGATGGTTCAGGCCGTCCTGCCCTGGGATGTGCCCGGCCTGGTGGCCGGTGTGGACGAGGCCGGGCGCGGCCCGCTCGCGGGGCCGGTGGTCGCGGCTGCCGTGGTTCTGGACGACGAGCGGCCCATCGCCGGCCTGGCCGATTCCAAGGTGCTCACGGCCTTGCGTCGCGAACGTCTGCACGACGAGATCCGTGCCAAGGCCTTGTGTGTGTCGGTGGGCGAGGCCAGTGTCGATGAGATCGATGCCATCAACATCCTGCAGGCGTCGATGCTGGCCATGCAACGCGCTGTGGCGGGGCTGCGTCTCAAGCCGTCCAAGGTGCTGGTCGATGGCAACCGCCTGCCGCGACTGGATGTGCGGGCCGAGGCCATCGTGCGCGGCGATGCCACGGTGCCTGCCATCAGCGCGGCCTCCATCATCGCCAAGGTGCACCGCGATCGGTGGTGCCTCGAAGCCGACGGGCGTTGGCCCGCCTATGGGTTTGCGCAGCACAAGGGCTACGGCACGGCCGTGCACCTGGCGGCGCTGCGGGCACACGGCCCGTGTGAGGTCCATCGCCGCAGCTTTGCGCCGGTGGCGGGTTGTGCGGGTCAAGGCGCAGGGTCTGCCTCATGGGACGCTGCAGCGGCAAACCCCGGGACGCGCCGATGAGCGCCACGCCTCAGGTCATCCGATCCAGGGACAACGCCAGCTACAAGGCCTGCGTGCGCCTGGCTGCGGGGCCGCAACGAGGGCCGGATGGAGCGCGCGAGGTGTGGATCGAAGGCGAACACCTGTGCGAGGCGGCCCTGCGCAGCGGCCCAAAGGGCGGTCGCCTGGTGGTTTCTGAGTCTTATTGGCCTGTAGCGAGCGTCAAATATAGAAAGTATGATATTGAAATAGTAGCATTCGACGACAAGCTCTGGTCCCGCCTGTCCACCTTGCCATCGCCTGCGCCGCTGGCCCTGGTGCTCACGCTGCCTGCACAGGTGCAGGTGATCGATGCCCTGGCGCCTTCGGTGGTGCTCGACCGTGTGCAGGACCCTGGCAATGTCGGCTCGATCCTGCGTTGCGCAGCGGCCTTCGGATTCACCCAGGTGCTGGCGCTGCGCGACACCGCGCACCTGTGGTCGCCCAAGGTGGTGCGCGCGGGCATGGGGGCCCATTTCGGCTTGCGCTTGATCGAGGGCCTGGATGCGGCCGACCTGGCTGCCTTGCAGGTGCCCTTGCTGGTCACCAGCTCGCACGCCGGCCGGTTCCTGCACGCTGGCGCCTTGCCCTGGCCCTGCGCCTGGTGTTTCGGGCATGAAGGGCAGGGGGTCGATCCGGCACTGAACGCCCGTGCCCAGCTTCAGGTTCAAATTGCCCAGCCCGGCGGGCAGGAGTCGCTCAACGTGGCGGCGGCCGCGGCCATCTGCCTGCACGCGTCGGCCGTGCCTTGCGTCGATCCCCAGGCGCCACGGGTCGCAAAGCTATAATCAGCGGCTTTTCACGCCCCTCACGCCCTAGCGCATTCAAGCCCCGCACCCCGGACCTCAAGCCCGCCGCCTGCGCGCTCCCAAAGCGCCCCAAAGGCCGGACTTGAACGCACTTGGCGTACCCGTATCCATCCGGAGAACCTCGTGCTTTCCTCCCTCCAGGGACAATTTCCCCAAGCCCTCCTGGCCCTGGCCGACGGCAGCCACTTTGTCGGCGAGTCCATCGGTGCCAGTGGCAGCGCCGTTGGCGAGGTGGTGTTCAACACCGCCATCACCGGCTACCAGGA
>CAYNWR010000533.1:0-2131 GCA_964400915.1 uncultured Burkholderiaceae bacterium | reverse complement strand
AGGAACTGGTCAAGAAGTACTACGGCAAGCCTGTCAACTTCACCCTGCACCGCAACAGCTCGCTTGGCCTGGAGAAGCAGTACTTCGAGTACATGGCACAGGGCAAGGCTGTCGACTACGGCATCGTCTCCCCGGCGCACATGAGCACGTTTGCCCGGGCTGCGCCCTTCATCGACGCGCCCTTCGTGTTCAACGACGTCGCCCACATGAACAAGGTGGTCGCGGCCAACCTGCTCAAGCCGATCGCCGACGAAGTCGCGCAAAAGGCCGAGGTGATGCTGATCGGGCATGCCGGCGGCGGCGTGCGCAACATCTTCGCCAACAAACCCGTGCGCAACCTCGCGGAAATGCGCGGCCTGAAGGTGCGCGTGCAAGGCGCCCCCATCTGGAGCCGGACTTTTTCCGCGGCGGGCATGTCGCCCACGGTGATTGCGTACAACGAGGTGTACAACGCCATCCAGAACAACGTGATCGCCGCTGGCGAGAACGAGGCGGCGGGTGTCGAGGCCATGAAGTTCTACGAGGTGGCGCCGCACCTGAACATGACACAGCACGCTGTGTCCATCCGTCCCATCTGCTTCTCGGTCAAGACCTTGAAGACCCTGCCCAAGGAGCTTCAGGACGCCATCGTGCGGGCGGGCATGGAAGCTGGTGACTTCGGCCGGGCGCTCGAGTCCAGCGAAGAAGCCACCAAGCTCGACGCCCTCGAAAAGGCTGGCAAGCTCAAGCGCGTCACGTTTGAAGAGCGGCCACAGATGAAGCGCCTGACCGATCCCGTCATGGTGGCCTATGCCAAGGAGATCGGCGCCGAGTCGATCTACGAGAAAATCAACGCCATCCGCTGATTCGTCGGCGACTCTTCCGCTTCACCAACAGGCGACACAGCGTGTCGCCTTTTTTGCTGCATGTCCATCTTCAAAGCCATCACCGCAGGCTATTCCCGCCTGCTCAACGCCCTGCTCATGGTCGCCGTGGGCATCCTGATATTCCCCGTCACCTTGCAGATCGTCTCGCGCTACACGGACCTGATCCCCTCGTACATCTGGACCGAGGAAATGGCCCGCTTCCTGTTCGTCTGGATGGTGATGATCGGCGCCATGGTGGGCATTCGCGACGGTGGGCATTTCGAGGTGGACGTCTGGCCGCGGCTGAGCGCACGATCCAATGCCCTGCTCAAGATCATCAGCAGCGTCTTTGTGCTGACCTTCGCCTGTGTGTTCATCTGGGGCGGGTACCTTTTCACCCGGTTCGCTTGGAACCGGATTTCCGAGTTGGCCGAACTTCCACTGTGGATGATCCACATCGCATGGCCCGTGGCGGGTGTCACCTGGGTGTTGTTTCAGGGTGAACACCTGCTGGACGCCATCCGTGTGTTGATCACGGGTGACGATCCGCACCGCGACGACCCCGCCAAGCTGGAGGGTGCGGTATGAGCGTCCTCTCCTCCGGACAGGCTGCCCTGATCCTCTTCGGCATCTTTTTCGGCTTGATGTTCCTGCGCGTGCCGGTGGCCTTTGCGTTGGGCCTGGCCTGCGTCCCGGTCTATTTCATCGAACCGCGCCTGGATGCCCAAGGGCTGGTCCAGGAAACATTCAACGCCTACAACTCCTTCATTCTGCTGGCGGTGCCCTTCTTCCTGCTGACGGCCAATTTCATGAACGTGGGCGGCATCACCGATCGGCTGGTGCGCTTTTCGCGGGCGCTGGTGGGGCACTTCCCCGGGGGTCTCGCGCAGATCAACGTGGTGCTGTCCATCTTCTTTGCTGGTGTGTCGGGCTCTTCGACGGCCGACGCCGCCAGCCAGAGCAAGATCTTCATCGAAGCCCAGACCAAGGAAGGCTACGACCTGAGTTTTTCCGTGGCCATCACAGCGGTCTCTGCCGTGCTGGCGGTGATCATTCCGCCGTCGATCCTGATGATCGTCTGGGGTGGGGTGTTGCAGGTCTCCATCGGCGCGTTGATGCTTGCGGGCATCATTCCCGGCGTGCTCATCGGCCTGGCCCAGATGGCCACCGTGCATGCCTACTCGGTGCGGCGCAAGTACACGAAGTACTAGCGCGCGAAACTCAAGGAAGTGTAGTTGTCCTTCTTGATTTCGGTGCCCGCGCTGATGACGCCGTTCATCATCATC
>CAYNWR010000532.1:0-2132 GCA_964400915.1 uncultured Burkholderiaceae bacterium | reverse complement strand
AACTGGATGCTGCACGTGGCGGCCGAACAGGTGCGGCCTGGCGATGTGGTGGTGGCCGCCGTCACCGCCGATTGCACCGACGGCTACTTCGGCGATCTGATCGCCACCAGCTTCAAGGCGCGCGGTGCCCGGGCGCTGGTGATCGACGCGGGTGTGCGCGATGTCAAGACGCTCACCGAAATGCCGTTTCCCGTGTGGAGCAAGGCCATCAGTTCCAAAGGCACGGTCAAGGCCACGCTGGGGTCGGTCAACATCCCCATTGTCTGCGCGGGCATGAGCGTGATGCCGGGCGATGCCATCGTGGCCGACGACGATGGTGTGGTGGTGGTGCCGCGCGCCATGGCCGCCAAGGCCCTGGAGGCCGCCCAGGCGCGCGAGGCCAACGAAGGTGCCAAGCGCGCCATGCTGGCCGAAGGCATCCTGGGCCTGGACATGTACAACATGCGCGAGCCGCTGGCCAAGGCCGGCCTGCGCTACGTCGATTGACCATGCGCGCTGAATCCACCCCCACGTCCCGGCGCCGCTGGTGGCTGCGTGCCGCAGGCACCGCCGCGCTGGCGCTGGGGCTTGCCGCGTGTGCGCTCCAGCCCGCTGCGCGCCTGCCCGAGGCCGACGCGTTCACCCGCGCGGCCATTGCCCCCACCGGCACCTTGCGGGTGGCGGTGTATGCGGGCAGCCCCACGTCGCTCATCAAGACCGGGCAGGGCGAGCCTGCGGGGGTTGCGCACGACCTGGGCCGCCTGCTGGCGCACAGCCTGGGCCTGCCCGTGCAGATCGTCGAGTTTCAGCGCGTGCAGCAGGTGGTCGAGGCCCTGCGCAGCGGCGCAGCCGATGTCACCTTCTCCAATGCGTCGCCCGCGCGCGCGCAGATCGTCGATTTCACGGCCCCGCTGCTCAGTGTCGAGCTGGGGTATCTGGTGCCCGCGGGTTCGCGCCTGGGGGCCATCGCGGCCGTTGACGCGCCCGGCGTGCGGGTCGGTGTCAGCGAGGGCAGCAGCTCGCAGGCGGCGCTGACACGCCAGTTTCGCGCGGCGCGGGTGGTGCCGGTGGCGTCGCTGTCGGTCGCGCGCGAGATGCTGCGCACCGGGCAACTCGATGCTTTCGCCACCAACAAGGCGGTGCTGCACGAGATGCGCGATGCGCTGCCGGGCGCGCAGATCCTGCCGGGCAACTGGGGGCTGGAACACATGGCCATCGCGCTGCCCAAGGGGCGGCCGGCCGCCCAGGCCTGGCTGCAGGCAGCGGGCGAACAGCTTCGGCGCGATGGGCGTCTGGCGGCCATTGCCGAACGAGCGGGGCTTCGCGGGCTGGCGCCGGCCAGCCGCTGAGCAACACCTCAACCAGTCAAAAACAATAGCAATGTTGCTAGACCCGACGCTCGCTACCTGCCGTTTTCTTCTTGAACCCTCTGAAAACAGTGTCTGCAACGGCCCTGTACCCATCTGAAGAGCATCCCCATGTCCAAACCCACCTCTGGCGATTTCACCAAGACCAACGGCTGGCTTGATTGGTACACCGGGCCGGCCAAGCCGCGCTTTGTGCTGCCAGCGGGCAGCGTCGATGCGCATTGCCACGTGTTCGGTCCGGGCGCGCAGTTTCCCTACGCGCCCGAGCGCAAGTACACACCTTGTGACGCCAGCCGCGCCGAGCTGTTTGCCCTGCGCGACCACCTGGGTTTTGCGCGCAACGTGATCGTGCAGGCCACCTGCCATGGTGCAGACAACCGGGCCCTGGTGGATGCCTGCCAGGCCAGCGGCGGCAAGGCGCGTGGGGTGGCGACCGTGCGGCGCAGCGTCACCGAGGACGAACTGCGTGCGCTGCACGCTGCGGGCGTGCGCGGTGTTCGCTTCAATTTCGTCAAGCGCCTGGTCGACTTCACGCCCAAGGACGAGCTGATGGAGATTGCCGGCCGTGTGGCGGCGCTGGGCTGGCACGTGGTGATCTATTTCGAGGCCGTCGACCTGCCCGAGCTGTGGGATTTCTTCACCGCGCTGCCCACCACCGTGGTGGTCGACCACATGGGCCGTCCCGACGTGAGCAAGCCCATCGATGGCCCCGAGTTCGAGCTGTTCCTGCGTTTCATGCGCGAGCATCCCAATGTCTGGAGCAAGGTGAGCTGCCCCGAGCGCCTG
>CAYNWR010000531.1:0-2137 GCA_964400915.1 uncultured Burkholderiaceae bacterium | reverse complement strand
CGCTCCACACGTGAACCAGACGGCTGAAGGGAAACAAGAGAAAAATGGTCATGCCCAGCACCAGATGCACCTTGTAGGGCCAGTCCAGGGACATCAGGCCCTGGGCATCGGGATGAAACGTGACGATGCCCTGCGCCCAGTGCGACAGCACCAGCATCACCGAACCGTCCGCATGCCCCAACGAATAGGGCAGGGTGATCAGACCCAGACACAACTGGACCCAAAGGATCAGCAACACCGCCAGGTCGGTCCGATGGCTGGTGAGCCGGATGCGAGGGTCGAAGACGCGGCGCCAGATCAGGATGGTTAAGCCCACGAAGCAGATTGCACCGGCCATGCCGCCCGCAACAATGGCCAGCAGCTGCTTTTGGGCCGGTGTGATGAAGGGCTCGTAGAGCCAATGGGGCGTAAGCAAACCGACGGTATGACCGACGAGAAGGAACAAGATACCGACGTGGAACAGGTTGCTGCCCCAGCGCAAGGAACCCGTGCGCAACATCTGCGATGAATCGCTCTTCCAGGTGTATTGGTCGCGGTCGAAGCGCGCCAGGCTGCCCATCAGGAAGACGGACAGGCAGATATAGGGGTAGACAACAAAAAGGAAGTTGTGCAGGGTGCTCATGGATGTGCTCCCGAAGCTGGGGAATGTGGAAAGAAGCGGATGGGTTGCGTGCCGTCCGGCCGCGATTGGCCCGCCGTCGAACAACCATCGAACACAACGGGCTCGGACCAGGTCGAATCCACAGGGGCGTCCGGGGGGACCGCGACGGCATGCACCCGTTCACCCGCAATGTCCAGCAAGGCTTCGACGACACAGGCGTGTGGGCTGCCCCGACGCACCATCCCGGCATGGAGGGTGTTGAGGATCTCGGCCATTTCGGCCAGAAACGAGCGTGCGCGCCGGGGATCGAGCACCGATGCGAATTCGACCACCACCGGCAGGTGGTCGGGCAGCTCGGCGTCGGACACGTAGAGGCCTTCGCTGGCGTAGGTCTTGGCCAAATCGATCATGGCCGGGCCGCGATCGCGTGAGTCGCCGTGAACGTGTTCAAACAGGTGCAAGGAGGTGGCGCGTCCGGAGTCGAACCACTGCACGTGCTCGGCTTCAACGACAAGGCCATCGCGCTGCTGCAGCCCCGCGATCAGGTCGTCGAGTTGCGCCAACCGATCGCGTCCCAGGCAGCGTGCCCCATGCAGCGCGCTGCGCAGGTCGGCCAGGTTCGACCTCAAGGCTGCGTCAGGATACTGAAGCAGGCGACCCAGCGCACGCAAGGTGCGTTGCAGATCGCGATCCGTCGCCGGGGTGTTCGGATTCATGTTCACACCTCCAGCTTGATGGGTATCGTGCGCTTGCGGTCGCTGCCGAACAGGCTGGTGGGTGTCGTGCCTTCGCTGCATCCGTTGCCAAAACTGAAGCCGCATCCGCCACGCACACTGAAGGCGTTTTCGGCGTATTCGCGGTGCGTCGTCGGGATGACAAATCGATCCTCGTAGTTGGCAATGGCCATGATGCGGTACATGTCTTCGACCTCCTCGACGCTCAGGCCCACTTGTTGCAGGACGCGCCCGTCGGCCTGGCCCTCCACGTGAACGCTGCGCTGATAGGCACGCATGGCCAGCATGCGTTCGAGCGCGCGCACCACGGGAGCGGTGTCGCCCGCCGTCAGGAGGTTGGCCAGGTATTGCACCGGGATCCGCAAGGCACTCACGTCGGGAATGGTTCCGTTCACGCCAATCTGGCCGGCGTTCGCAGCGGCGTTGATGGGCGAGAGCGGCGGCACATACCAGACCATCGGCAGGGTCCGGTATTCCGGATGCAGGGGGAGCGCGACCTTCCAGTCCATCGCCATCTTGTAGACCGGGCTGATGCGAGCCGCGTCAAGCCAGGACTGGGGAATGCCGTCTGCAAGGGCCTGGGCGATCACCGCAGGGTCATCGGGATCCAGAAACACATCAAGCTGCGCCTGGTAGAGATCCTTGTCGTTGGCAACACTGGCTGCGGCCTCGATGCGGTCGGCGTCGTACAGCAGCACACCAAGGTAACGGATGCGCCCCACACAGGTCTCGCTGCAGACCGTGGGCTGTCCGGATTCGATGCGCGGATAACAAAAGATGCACTTCTCCGCCTTGCCGCTCT
>CAYNWR010000530.1:0-2138 GCA_964400915.1 uncultured Burkholderiaceae bacterium | reverse complement strand
CGACAGCAGCGAGATGATGATCTTGCCGATCGAAATGATGAGGGCACTGGCCAGGCTGACGAGCATCATCGGCGCGGCAGCGGCCACCGTCGCACCCGCTTCGGTCTTGCCGCCAAACAGCGCGAAGCGATAGCTCTCCAGGAAGTTGTCGCCCGGTATCAGCGACAGCGGATTGCTGGATGAAATCTGCTGCGCTGTCTGGGTGGAGCCAATGAAGGTCACGTAGATCGGGAAAAAAACGACGAGCACCCCGATGATCAGGATCAGGTGCGCCAAAAAAGTGAGAAAGGGGCGTCGCTCGACCATGGGGCCTCAGTACTGGACCTTCTTCTCGACAAAGCGGAACTGGATCACCGTGAGCGCCACCACGATGACCATCAACACGACGGATTGCGCGGCCGAGCCATTGATGTCCAGCGCCTTGAATCCATCGTAGTAGACCTTGTAGACCAGGATCGAAGTCTCCTTGCCGGGGCCTCCATGGGTGGCTGCATCAACGATCGCGAAGGTGTCGAAGAACGCGTAGACGATGTTGATCACGAGCAGGAAGAATGTGGTGGGCGACAGCAGCGGGAACACGATCGTCCAGAATCGGCGCCATGGCGATGCGCCGTCGATCGTCGCTGCTTCGATCAGCGACTGCGGAATCGACTGCAGGCCTGCAAGGAAAAACAGGAAGTTGTAGGAAATCTGCTTCCAGACGGCCGCCATCACGATCAGCGCCATGGCGTGCGAGCCATTGAGCAGGTGGTTCCACTCAAAGCCGACGGCACGCAGGGCGTAGGCCACCATGCCGTAGGGCGAAGCGAACAACATGAACCACAGGACACCCGCTACCACGGGGGCCACCGCGTAGGGCCAGATCAGCAGCGTCTTGTAGATGGCCGCGCCGCGCACCACGCGGTTGGCCATCACGGCCAGCAGCAAGGCGATCGACAGACCGAGCGTGGCGACCAGGATCGAGAACACCGCCGTGGTCTTGAAAGACGCCAGGTAGCTGGGGTCATTGAACAGGCGCTGGAAGTTCTCCAGGCCCACGAACTCGCGCGTGGCCCCGAAGGCGTCTTCAAGCAGAACGCTCTGGTAGAGCGCCTGCCCGGCTGGCCAGAAGAAGAAAACGAGGATGATGGCCATCTGGGGTGCGATCAGCACCCAGGGCAGCCAGGATGAACGGAAGACGACGCGCTTTTCGGCGGCCACTTGTCAATGCCTTGCGCGCGCCGTCACCCTTGGTCAGGACTTGTTGGCCTTCTGGAAGCGCTCCAGTTGCTCGTTGCCGCGCGACACAGCGGCGTCCAGGGCCTCCTTGGGGCCCTTCTTGCCGCTCCACACGCCTTCGAGCTCTTCGTCGATGATGGTGCGAATCTGCACAAAATTGCCCAGGCGCACACCACGCGACTTTTCGGTGGTCTTGCGGATCATCTGGGTGACCGACACATCGGTGCCGGGATTCTTCTTGTAGAAGCCGGACTTGTCGGTCAGCTCGAACGAGGCCTTGGTGACGGGCAGGTAGCCGGTGCGCTGGTGGCTCGCGGCGGCCACGTCGGGTTGCGAAAGGTAGTTGAAGAAACCGGCCACACCCTTGTACTCGGCCTCCTTCTTGCCCGACATCACCCACAGGCTGGCGCCACCAATCACGGTGTTCTGCGGCGTGCCCGGAACGTCGGGGTAGTAAGGCAAGGTGCCGATGCCATAGGCAAACTTGCCGTTGCGCACCACGCTGCCGTACAAGGCCGACGAGCCTGTGGCCATGGCGCATTCACCCGAGACGAACGTGGCGTCGGCCGCGTTGGCGCGACCCTTGTAGATGAACAGGCCTTGCTTGGACATGTTGGCCAGGTTCTCGACATGGCGAACGTGCAGGGGCGAGTTGAATGCCAAGCGCGTGTCCAGGCCACCGAAACCATTGTTCTTGGTGGCATACAGGGTGTTGTGCCAGGCCGAGAAACTCTCCAGTTGTGTCCAGCTGATCCAGCTGGTGGTGAACGGGCATTTGTGCCCGCTGGCCTTGAGCTTGGCGGCGGCCAGCGCCACCTCGGGCCAGGTGGTGGGCGGCTTTTCCGGATCAAGGCCCGCAGCCTTGAACGCATCTTTGTTGTAGTGGAACACCGGGGTCGAGCTGTTGAACGGAAAGCTCA
>CAYNWR010000529.1:0-2140 GCA_964400915.1 uncultured Burkholderiaceae bacterium | reverse complement strand
ACACGGCGCACGTCGTGCTTGCACGTCATCGTGACCTTGACCAGACCGGCGCCCGATTCACCGGTGACCTCGATGGTGGCCAGTTCCTCCTGTGCCTTCTTGATGTTGTCCTGCATCGCCTGCGCCTGCTTCATCAGGCCCGCGAGTTGCCCCTTGTTGAACATGGGTGAATGCCTTCCGTTGATCGGTGAGAGGGTTGGTGGCCACTGTCACAGGGGGGCCACGCTGCCGGGCACGATTGTCGCCCCGAAATCGCGCATCATCGCCTGCACAAAGGGGTCATTGCGGATGACGGCCTCCGCCGCGGCCAGCCGCTCGGCACTGGCGCACGCCAGGCGTCGGGCGGGGCTGTCCGTCACGGTGCCGACCTCGACACCGATCGCCACCTCATGCCCCAATGCGGACAAGGCCTGCCGCAGGCGCTCGCGGTGTCCGGCGTGGTTGAGCGATTCGCGCTCGATGCGCAGCAGCCAATGGCCGTTGTCACGCCCCACCATCTGCGCCTGCAAGGCCATCTCGCGCGCCAGCCCCACCAGCGAGCCAGCCGTCACCAGGGCCTGGACCACCTCGAACCAGAACTCGCCATCGGCCACCGGAACGAATGCCCCGGCGCGCGCGTCATCGGCCGGCGAGGCCATCTGCGCGTGCTCGACCACCGGCATCGCCAGAACCTCGGCCTGGTCGAGGCCCGTGCCCGGATCGGCCGTTGGGCTCGCCAAGGCGGCGGGCGTCGCGGCAGGCGACACCTGGCTGGGCTCCGGGCTGGGCTCCGGGCTGGGTGGCAAGGAGCGGATCGCAGCCGACGGCGGCGGCACCTCCAGCACCGGCAGGCGGCCACCCGGCGGAGCGCCGGGTACTTCCCTTTTTATAGCAACCTGATAAGACCCGATGCTCGCTACAGGCCGATTGGATTCAATTTCTGCATCAGGAGGGCTTTTTTTTTCAGCCCCAGCCGCGGGTGCCCCTGCGCTGGCGGTGTTGCCCTGCACACGCGCCGCGGTGCCGGCAGCGGGCTTGAAAGCCAGCAGGCGCAACAGCGTCATCACCAGTCCGGCGTATTCATCGGGAGCCAGACCGATTTCGCTGCGCCCATGCAGGCAGATGCTGTAGAGCAACTGGGTCTCGTCAGCCGGCAGTTGCGCGGCCAGGCGGGCGGTCTGAACCGCGTCGGCGTCGGCGCCTGCATCGGCCCCGTCATCGGTGTCCAATTCCGCCCCACCGCGCAACGACACGGCCGCGCCTGCGGCCTGGACACCACCCGTGGCCTGCAACACAGCCATGCGCTGCAACAACAAAGCCATGTCTTCCAGCACAGCATCGGCGCTGAGGCCCTGGGCCCGCAAGTCGTCGATCAAGGCAACCACGCGGGCGCCATCGCCATCGGCCAGCGCCTGGACCAGGCCAAAGACGACGCTGCGGTCGGTGGCACCGATCATGCGGCGCACCTCACCCTCCAGCAAGCGGCCCGCACCGAAGGCGATGCCCTGGTCCGTCAGCGACAGCGCATCGCGCATCGAGCCGCGCGCCGCCCGCGAGAGCAGGCGCAGCGCACCCGGCTCGCTGGCAATGCCTTCGGCCTGCAGCACCTTCTGAAGGTGGGCCCGCACGGTCTCGGGTGCCATGGGGCGCAGGTTGAACTGCAGGCAGCGCGAAAGCACCGTGACCGGCACCTTCTGCGGATCGGTGGTGGCCAGCACGAACTTGAGGTATTCGGGCGGCTCCTCCAGGGTCTTCAACATCGCGTTGAAGGCGTGGTTGGTCAACATGTGCACTTCGTCGATCATGAAGACCTTGAAGCGCCCCTGCACCGGCTTGTATGCCGCCTGCTCCAGCAGGGCCTGCACCTCGTCCACCCCGCGGTTGGAGGCAGCGTCCAGCTCGGTGTAGTCGACAAAGCGACCTTCGTCGATGGCCGTGCAGGGCCCGCATTGACCGCAGGGGCTTGCGGTGATGCCACCCTGTCCGTCGACGCCCACACAATTGAGCGACTTGGCCAGAATGCGCGACACCGTCGTCTTGCCGACGCCCCGGGTGCCGGTGAACAGGAAGGCGTGGTGCAGCCGGCCCGAAGCCAGGGCATTGCTCAGGGCCTGCACCACGTGTGCCTGCCCGGTCATTTCAGCGAAGGTCCGCGGCCGGT
>CAYNWR010000528.1:0-2142 GCA_964400915.1 uncultured Burkholderiaceae bacterium | reverse complement strand
TGATCTCGGTGTCGATGTAGCCCGGGCAGATGGCATTGACATTGATGCCGAAACGGCCCCATTCGATCGCCATCGCGCGCGTCATGTGCACCACGGCGGCCTTGCTCATGGCGTAGACACCGATTTGCGGGAGCACGCGCAGACCCGCCACCGATGCGATGTTGACGATGCGCCCGCCCGTGAACGTGCCAGGCGCGGCCCCGCTGGCGCGCGCCAGCATGCGCTTGCCCACCTCTTGCGCGACAAAGAAGGCGCCCCGCACATTCGTGCTGAAGACAAAGTCGAAATCGTCGGGGCTGGCGTCCTGGATGCGCTGCGTAGAGCCCACCCCCGAGTTGTTGACGAGGATGTCGATGGAGCCCACCTCGGTTTCGGCGTGGGCCACCGCCGCGCGGATGCTGGCGAGGTCGGTTACGTCCAGCGCCACCACATGCGCGTCGCCGCCTTCGCCCTCGATCTGGGCGCGCAGATCCTTCAGGCGTTCGATGCGCCGGCTGGCCAGCACCACGGCGGCGCCGGCTCGCGCAAGTGTCTTGGCGAACTGGGCGCCCAGGCCGCTGGACGCCCCGGTGACAAAGGCCACACGGCCAGATAGATCGATGCTGTATGCCATTTAGAGCGATATCCCAAAAGTTCAGGTTGAAGGCAGCCGCTTGCAAGGCCTGCTTGGGCACGGACATAGAATTTGCCGCCCTCTTCCCCGATTATCACGGGCCGCCTTGGCGGCCTCGAAACACTGAATCGAGACTTCCATGACACCCGACGAACTGCTGGCGCAACACGGTCCCCGCGAATCCATGGAGTACGACGTGGTGATCGTCGGCGCGGGCCCCGGTGGCCTGGCCACGGCCATCCGTCTCAAGCAACTCGCGGCGGCGCAGGCACGCGATCTGTCGGTGGTGGTGATCGAGAAAGGCTCCGAACCTGGCGCCCACATCCTTTCGGGCGCCATCATGGACCCGCGTGCGCTCACCGAACTGATCCCGGACTGGAAGGAACGTGGTGCGCCACTGCACCAGCCCGTGACCGACGATGCCATGGTGTTTCTCAGTGCGAAGTCCGGCTTTCGCACGCCGGGTTTTCTGCTGCCTGAATGCCTGAACAACCACGGCAACTACATCGTGAGCCTGGGCAATGTCGTGCGCTGGCTCGCCCAGCAGGCTGAGGCCCTGGGTGTGGAAATCTTCCCCGGGTTTGCAGCGGCCGAGGTGCTGTACACCGAATCGGGCGCGGTGCGTGGTGTGGCCACGGGGCATATGGGCCTGGGCAAGGACGGAGCGCCCACCGACCATTTCCAGCTGGGCATGGAGCTGCTGGGCAAGTACACGATCTTTGCCGAAGGCGCGCGTGGACACCTGGGCAAGCAATTGATCGCGCGTTACCACCTGGACGAGGGATGCGATCCCCAAACCTATGGCATCGGCATCAAGGAGTTGTGGGAAATCGATCCCGCACGCCACCAGCCGGGGTTTGTGCTGCACACGGCCGGATGGCCGATGGACGAGCAAACGTATGGCGGCGCCTTCCTCTACCACCTGGAAGACAACAAGGTGGCGCTGGGCTTCATCACCGGGCTGGACTACAGCAACCCCTACCTGAGCCCCTTCGAGGAGTTTCAGCGCTGGAAAACCCATCCCAACATCCGCTGGTACCTGGAAGGTGAAGAGCAAGGTCTCAAACCCGCCAAGCGCCTGGCTTATGGCGCGCGTGCCATCACGGCGGGAGGGCTGCTGTCGCTGCCCCGCACGGTCTTTCCCGGCGGCGCGCTGGTGGGATGCGATGCGGGATTTCTCAACGTCAGCCGCATCAAGGGCAGCCATGCGGCCATCAAGACCGGGATGCTCGCCGCCGAGGCAGCCTTCGATGCCCTGGTCGCCGGCCGCGCGCACGACGAACTGAGCGCCTACCCGGCTGCGTTCGAGTCCAGCTGGTTGCACACCGAGCTCAACAAGGCGCGCAACTTCAAGGCCTGGTTCTAGAAGGGCCTGTCGGTCGCCACCGTGATGAACGGCATCGAGCAATTCGTGCTGCGCGGGCATGTGCCGTGGACCCTGCACCGCGACAAGCCCGACCACAGCTACCTCAAGCCCGCGGCCGAGTGCACACCCAACGTCTATCCCAAGCCCGACGGCAAGCTCACCT
>CAYNWR010000527.1:0-2145 GCA_964400915.1 uncultured Burkholderiaceae bacterium | reverse complement strand
ATTCTGGACGGACGCCACGTGGCAGCGGGCGACACCGTGCTGGGCTTGCGCTCCAGCGGTGTGCACTCCAACGGCTTCAGCCTGGTGCGCAAATGCCTGGAACGCGCCTCGGCCGCGGGCGGCCAGCCCGCCACGCTCGACGCCAAGCCCCTGCGCGATGCGCTCATGGCGCCCACACGCATCTACGTCAAACCCGTGCTCGACGCCCTGGCGCGCCACCCGGCGCAGGCCGGTGCCGGTATCAAGGCGCTCGCGCACATCACCGGCGGCGGCCTGCTCGAGAACATCCCCCGCGTGCTGCCCGAGGGCCTGGCGGTGCAGCTGCAACTGGGCAGCTGGCCGCGCAGCGAACTTTTTGACTGGTTGCAGTCCACCGCGGGAATCGACGACCACGAGATGAACCGCACCTTCAACAACGGCATCGGCATGGTGGTCGTGGTGGCCCCCGGCGACGCGGCCGGCGTGGCACAAACGCTGCAGGCCGCCGGCGAGCAGGTGCATCGCATCGGCGAGGTGGTCCCGCGCATGGCGTCGGGCGCGGCCGTGGTCTTGCGCTGAACCTCGGCTCATACAACAGCGCCGCGCAGCCGCAGGATGGTGGCGATGTCCTGAAACCTGAACATCAGGCCTTCAAAGCGGAGAATACTGGTCAAATTGGCAGCCGGCGAGCGCCCATTCTCAATAGACAGCTATATTATTTATAGCCACCATCGGACGACGCGCGCCGCAGCTCGGCCACCCGGTCGGCGATGACGTCGATGTCCAGCCCCTCGTCGGCCCGCACCAGATAGGTCTCCAGGTCCTCCACCGCCTGCGCGGTGTTGCCCATTTCGGCATGGGCCAGGCCCCGGTCGCGCCGCTCCACCCACGCTTCGGGCAGGAGCACGATCAGGCGGTTCTGAACTGCGATCAGCCGCGCCCAATCGGCCTGGTTGCGGTGGATCTCCTTGATGTTGCGCTGCATGCGCGCCACGATGTCGCGCGGCGATGCCGCCTGCAGGTACAGGCCCAGCGGCACATCGAATTCGTCGACCAGGCCGCTGCGCCGCTTGTAGGGCTCCAGCCGCTCGGCCAGCTCGTCGCGGCTGAGCGACGCGCCCGAAAACGGATCGATCACCACCTGCCCGCGCGGCAGGTTCACCTTCACCATGAAATGCCCCGGAAAACTCACGCCCCGCGCGTGCAGGCCCAGCCCCTGCGCCAGTTCGATCCAGATCACCGCCAGCGAAATCGGGATGCCGCGGCGCGTGCGCAACACGGCGTTGAGATAGCTGTTGTCGGGGTCGTAGTAGTCGTTGACATTGCCGCCAAAGCTCAGATCCCGAAAAAAGAACTGGTTGAGCATGCGCAGGCGGTGCAAGGCCGGTGCGTCTGCACTGATGCGTCGCTTCAGGCGCGCCAGCAACTGGTCGACATCGCCCAGCACCTGCTGCACGTCCAGATCGGGGTATTCGTCCTGCGCCAGGCTCGCCACCGCCTCCAGCAGTGGAAACTGCTCGTCGCTGGCCACCAGGGAGCGAAAGTACTCCAGGGGCGTGGGGGCTTCGAACGCAAACGTCATGCAGCTTTGTAGCTGGAAGGTCTGCGGGCGTCAAATCGCCCGCAGCCGCTACCATCACGGGCAACGAGGAGATCGGTCATGCCAGTCATCACCAACATCGAGGACCTGCGGGTTCTGCACGAGCGGCGCACCCCGCGCATGTTCTACGACTATTGCGATTCGGGTTCCTGGACCGAAAGCACCTACCGCGCCAACAGCGCTGATTTCCAGTCGATCAAGTTGCGTCAGCGCGTGGCCGTGACCATGGAGCCGCGCAGCACACGCACCAGCATGGTGGGGCAGGACGTGGCCATGCCCGTGGCCCTGGCACCCGTGGGCATGACGGGCATGCAGCATGCCGACGGGGAAATCCTGGCGGCCCGCGCGGCACGGCGCTTTGGGGTGCCATTCACGCTGTCGACCATGAGCATCTGCTCGATCGAGGACGTGGCCGAGCACGCGGGCAAGGGGTTCTGGTTTCAGCTGTACGTGATGCGCGACCGCGATTTCATCGAACGCCTGATCGATCGCGCCAAGGCCGCCGGGTGCGGGGCGCTGGTGCTCACCCTGGATCTGCAGATCATCGGTCAACGCCACAAGGACCT
>CAYNWR010000526.1:0-2156 GCA_964400915.1 uncultured Burkholderiaceae bacterium | reverse complement strand
GTGCGCGCCGCCATCAAGGCGGTGGCCGAAGGCTCGACGCGCAGCGCGGGTCTGGCGATCCAGCACACCGATGGCACCGTGGCCTGAACCCCAGGAGGCAACCATGACCACAACGACCCTTCGTCGCAGCCGCCGTCCTGCCGCCCTTGACGTCGCCAGCCTCAACCGCCGCAACTTTCTGGCCACCGGCGCTGCCGGCGGCGCCATGGTGCTGGGCTTTCACGTGCCCGGCCTCACACCTGCGGCGCACGCGCAGGCCGGCGGCGCCGAAGTCAACGCCTGGGTGGTCGTCAAGCCCGACGACACCGTGGTGATCCGCATCGCCCGCTCCGAAATGGGCCAGGGCACGCTGACGGGCCTGGCGCAACTGGTGGCCGAGGAACTCGACTGCAACTGGGCCAAGGTGACCACCGAATACCCCACGCCGGGCCAGAACCTGGCACGCAACCGCGTCTGGGGCAATTTCTCGACCGGCGGCAGCCGTGGCATTCGCGAGTCGCACGAATACGTTCGCAAGGGCGGCGCTGCCGCGCGCATGATGCTCGTGCAGGCTGCCGCGCAGGAATGGGGCGTTGCCGCCGACCAATGCACCGCCGCCGCCAGCGTCATCACCCATGGGGCCACGGGACGCACCACCACTTACGGCAAGGTCGCGGCTGCGGCCGCCAGGCTCCCGGCGCCGGCCGCGGCCAACGTGCCGCTGAAAGACCCGAAGGACTGGAAGATCGCGGGCAAGCGCCTGGCGCGTCTAGACACGGCCGACAAGGTGACCGGCGCCAAGATCTATGGCGCCGACTTCAAGATGCCGGGCATGCTCAACGCGGCCATCAAGGCCTGCCCGGTGTTTGGCGGCAAGCTCAAGTCCTTCAACGCGGCGGCGATCGAGCGGCGGCCGGGTGTCAAGCGCGTGGTGCGCGTGGGCGACAACGCCTTGGCCGTGGTAGCCGACACCTGGTGGCGGGCCAAGACGGCACTGGATGCGCTGCCCATCGAATGGGACGCGGGCCAGCACGCCGGCGCCTCCAGCGCGGCCTTTGCCCAGGTGCTCAAGGCGGGCCTGGACGCCAGCGACGCCGTGGTCGGCAACCAGAACGGTGATGCCAAGGCGGCGCTGGCCTCGGCAGCCCGTCGCATCGAGGCCGTGTACGGCTATCCGCATCAGAACCACGCGTGTATGGAGCCCATGAACGCGACGGCCCTCTACACCGCCGAGCGCTGCGAGGTCTGGACCCCCACCCAGAACGGTGAAGCCGCGCTGGCGGCGGCATCCGAGGCCTCGGGCCTGCCGCAAAACCGCTGCGAGGTGCACAAGATCGACCTCGGCGGTGGGTTTGGCCGGCGCGGCGCGGTGCACGATTGGGTGCGTCAGGTGGTGGACATCGCCAAGCAGATGCCGGGCACACCCGTCAAGCTGCTGTGGACACGCGAGGAGGACATGCTGCATGGGCGCTTTCACCCCGTCACGCAGTGCAAGCTCACGGCCGGCGTGGATGCCCAGGGCAACGTCACGGCGCTGCACATGCGCATCTCGGGGCAGTCGATCCTGGCGGGCGTGTTTCCGCAGAACGTGCGCAACGGGCTGGATCCCGTGGTGTTTCAGGGCCTCAACGCGCCGGGGCCGGAAGCCTCGATCGGCTACACGATCCCCAACCTGCTGGTCGACCATGCCATGCGCAACCCACACGTGCCGCCAGGCTTCTGGCGGGGCGTGAACCTCAACCAGAACGCCTTCTACCTGGAGTGTTTTGTCGACGAGCTTGCCGCAGCCACCGGGCAGGACCCGCTGGCCCTGCGGCGCAAGCTGATGGCCAACAGCCCCAAGCACCTGGCCGTGCTCAATGCCGTGGCGCAGCGTGTGGGCTGGGGAACCCCTGCGGCCGACATCGGCGGGCAAAAGGTCTACCGCGGCCTGTGCCAGACCATGGGGTTTGGCAGCTACGTTGCCGCCTGTGCCGAGGTGTCGGTGTCCGCCGATGGTGCGCTCAAGATCCACCGCATTGTTGCTGCGACCGACCCAGGGCACGCCGTCAACCCACAGCAGATCGAGGCCCAGGTGGAAGGCTCGTTCGTGTACGGCCTGGGCGCCGCGCTGTTCCAGGAATGCACCGTCAAGGACGGCCGCATCGAGCAGACCAATTTCGACACCTACCCGGCCC
>CAYNWR010000525.1:0-2158 GCA_964400915.1 uncultured Burkholderiaceae bacterium | reverse complement strand
CAGCGCAACAAGCTGCGTCTGGTGGTGGAGACGGCGCAGGAAATGTGGGGCAACGCCTGATCTTGCGGGTGTCGGCCCAGCCGGTGCGCGGCATCTTGGCGCGGCACAATCGCGCATGGATCACGCACCCGCCTGGCTGACCCACAGCCTCATCTACCTCGCCGCAGCCGTCGTCGGCGTGCCACTGAGTCGCAGGCTGGGCCTGGGCTCCATCGTCGGTTACCTGGCGGCGGGCATTGCCATCGGCCCGTGGGGCCTGGGCCTGATTCCCCACGCAGAGGACGTGCTCCATTTCGCCGAGTTCGGTGTGGTGCTGATGCTGTTCCTGGTGGGCCTCGAGCTGGAGCCCCGGCACCTGCTCGCCTTGCGGCGACCGATCTTCGGATGGGGAACGGCGCAAATGGCCAGCTGTTCCATCGCGATCGTGGTGGCCTTGCTGGCGGTCGATGCCTTTGTGGTGGCGGTCGACGTGGGTTGGCGTGTGGCGCTGGTGGCCAGCCTGGGCCTGGCGCTGTCATCCACGGCGATCGCGTTGGCGATCCTGCGCGAACGCAACCTGATGGGGACCGATGGAGGACGGGCGGCCTTCTCGATCCTGCTGTTCCAGGACATCGCGGCCATCCCGATCCTTGCGCTGCTGCCCCTGCTGGCCATCGGTTCGGGCGAGGCGGGTCTGGGCACAGGCACGGCGATGCGTGCGCTTGAGGTGGTCGCCCTGCTGGCGGCCATCGTGCTGGGGGGACGGCTCGTGCTGCGGCCGGCCCTGCGCTTTGTGGCCGCGCAACGGATGACGGAGTTGTTCACCGCCGCCGCCTTGTTGCTGGTGGTGGGCATCGCCTGGCTGATGCTGCAAGCGGGCTTGTCGATGGCGCTGGGTGCGTTTCTGGCCGGTGTGCTGTTGGCCGAGAGCGAATACCGGCGCGAGCTGGAAACCGATATCGAACCGTTCAAGGGCCTGCTCCTGGGCCTGTTCTTCATCGCCGTGGGCATGAGCATCGATTTCGGCGCCGTCGCGCGAGCGACCCTGGTGGTGGTGGGCCTGGTCGCCGGGTTTCTGGCCATCAAGGCGGCCGCCGTGTGGTGGCTGTTGCGCAGCGTGGGCATTTCGTACCGCGAACGCCCGGTTGTGACGCTGCTGCTGGCGCAGGGCGGCGAATTTGCATTTGTCGTGTTTCAGACGGCGGTGCAGGTCAAGGCGATCGAATCGGACATCGGGTCGGTGCTGACGGCATCCGTCGCGCTGTCCATGCTGGCGGGGCCGCCCCTGCTGCTGCTGATCGACCGCTGGGTGCTGCCGCGCCTGAGCGATTGTGGTGCGCCGGCGCCGTCGGCTGAAACCATCACCGAACCACAATCCAACCCGGTCGTGATTGCGGGTTTCGGGCGTTACGGGCAGATCATCGGCCGCGTGGCGCTGGCCAACGGCCACGAATGCACGGTGCTGGACCACGACGTGCAGATGATCGAGGCCGCGCAGCGTTTTGGCTATCGCGTGTATTTCGGTGACGCCACGCGCCTGGACCTGCTGCGCATGGCCGGTGCCGGCACGGCCCGGGTGATCGCGGTGGCGGTCGACAGCAAGGAACAATCGCTGACCATTGTTGATCTGGTGCGCGAGCATTTTCCCCAGGCCATCGTCGTGGCTCGGGCGCTCGACGTGACCCATTGGCATGAACTGCATGCACGTGGTGTGCAGCACATCGAGCGCGAAGTCTTCGAGTCGAGCCTGCTCAGCGCGCAGACCCTGCTGGTCGGGTTGGGGCATGCGCCGGAAGAAGCCAAGGCCATGATCGAGCGGTTTCGCGTGCACAACCTCGATCTGCTGGAGCGCCAGCACCCACATTTCCGCGATCGCCAGGCCTTGATTGCCGTCACCCGCCAGGCGCGGGACGAACTTGAGCGCCAATTGGCTCAGGAGCGGCAGATGAACCTGTCATCGACCGACACCACGCGTCACGACACCTGAGGCCAGCGCGGCACTGGCACAAGCGTCAGCGCTGGGCGCGGTCCTTGGCGTTCTGAGCCTCGATGCGCTCGCGCGCGGCAAGCCAATCGGTATCGCTCCATTGGCGCAACTCGTAGAAGTTGCCCCCCGTGGCCAAGGCATTGCCGCCGTCCATCATGATGCTCTGGCCGGTCAACCAGTCGCACTGGCCTG
>CAYNWR010000524.1:0-2158 GCA_964400915.1 uncultured Burkholderiaceae bacterium | reverse complement strand
ATCCAGCTCATCGAGCGTGGCTGGCTGTCGGCCAACAACATCGTGCTGCGCGAAAGCCCACAGCCTGGCGCGGCCTGTGCGGTGGTGGACAGCGGCTATGCCACCCACGCCGCGCAGACGGTGGCGCTGGTGCAGGCGGCCCTGAACGGAGCGCCCCTGCGCTGGCTGCTCAACACGCACCTGCACAGCGACCATTGCGGCGGCAATGCCGCGCTGCAGGCGCAATGGCCTGGTGTGCAGACCTGGGTGCCGCCCGGTCTGGCAGAGCATGTGCGCAACTGGAATCCCGTGGCCCTGAGCCACGCGCCCACGGGCCAGCAATGCCCGCCGTTTCGTCTGGATGGCGTGCTGCGCCCCGGCACCGACTTTGTGTTTGGCGCGCGGCGTTGGCAGGTGCACGCCGCACCCGGCCACGACCCGCATTCGGTCATCCTGTTCGAGCCCGAGCTGCGCGTGCTGCTGTCGGCCGATGCCCTTTGGGAAAACGGCTTTGGCATCGTGTTCGGCGAACTCGAAGGCCCCGGCGACTTCGAGCGCGTGGCCAGCACGCTGGACCACATCGAATCGCTGGCGCCCGCCTGGGTGATCCCAGGGCACGGCCGTGCGTTTGGTGACGTTGCGGGTGCCCTGGCGCGGGCGCGCAGCCGCCTGGAGGGCTTTGCGCGCGATCCCGCACGGCATGCCCGCCATGCAGTCAAGGTGCTGCTCAAGTTCAAGTTGCTGGAGCTGCGGCGGGCGCCACGTGCCCAGTTCATCGATTGGGCCTTGGGCGCCGAGATCTTCCGCCTTGCGCAGCTGTGTGCGCAGGTTTCCGACGCCGACCACGCGCGCCGGGCCTGGCTGGACGAGGTGCTGGCCGACCTGGTGCGCAGCGGCGTGGCGGCCTTTGATGGGGCGGATGTGGTGGATGCCTGAATGGTGACGACTCCAGCACAGGCAGGGGCCACAAACCCAGGGATCGCCCGCTTGGAGGATCCGGGCACCGATTTCCCTTACTACAACGGTTTGCCCGTGGCCTTGTCCGCTGGACAGTGGTTGTTCGTCCTGGCCATGGTGGTGCTGGGCTTCCTGACATTGGATTGGCCAATTCCCTGGCCGGGCGGCGCGTTCGGGCCGTTCATCCCGGCGCTGCTGATGCCAGCCCTGCCCCTGGCTGCTCTGGCTTGGGTTTCGCGAGGGCATGGGACGATTCTGTTTGGTGGGCTCGGGTTTCGAGCGCTCAGGCTGATGGTCGGCTTTGCCGTGCTCAACATCGTGGTCAGCATGAGCGTGGGTGCCATGGTGGGTGCGCTGACCGAGGTCACGCCCAATCGTGCTGCAGCGCATTTGGCGGACATGGACACGGCCGGGCGCATCGCCTTTTTTGCCAAGACCATTCCCCAGCTGCTGGGCGAAGAGGTCATCACCGTGCTGCCGTTTCTGGCCCTGATGACCTGGCTGACGCGCAGCGTTGGCCTGGGTCGTCAGGGCGCCATCGTGGGGGCCTGGCTGATCACGTCCGTCATGTTCGGCCTCATTCACCTGCCCACGTACAACTGGAACCTGATTCAGTGCATCGTCGTGATTGGCGCCGCCCGCATGGTGCTCACGCTGCCTTGGATCATGACCAAGAACCTCTGGGTCTCTACCGGGGCCCACATCATCAACGACTGGCTGTTGTTTGGCATGAGTCTGGCGGGCGCAGCGGCGCTGACAACGGGCTGATGGAACGGAGAGACTGTCTGGCGGCCGGGCCCCACCGGTGGGGTGTCTGGGCACCTCGACAGTGGGTGGCCCGACAATCCGGCCATTGGCAGCCATGACCCCGTTGCAACCAGGAGAACCCGCACCATGCCCATCACCAAAGGATTCCGCGCCCTCGTCGACGAGGCGATGGCCGAAGTCACCACTTACAGCGTCGAGCAGGTGCGCGCGCGCCTGGGTGCGGCCGACGTGCAGATCGTCGACATCCGCGACGTGCGCGAGCTGGGCGAGGGCCTGGTGACGGGCGCCTATCACGCGCCGCGTTGCATGCTGGAGTTCTGGGTGGACCCTGCTTCGCCCTATCACAAGAAGATCTTTGCCGACGAGTCCAAGGAGTTCATCCTGTATTGCGGCGCCGGGTGGCGCAGCGCGCTGGCGGCCAAGACGCTGCAGGACATGGGCATGCGCAACGTGG
>CAYNWR010000523.1:0-2168 GCA_964400915.1 uncultured Burkholderiaceae bacterium | reverse complement strand
CCCACGACAACCAGAATCACAATCTGGGACTCTACCAACTGAGCTACAGCCACCGCCGAACCCAGCATTATAGGCGCCCGGCCTCAGCCGAAGGCACAGGCGCGTCGCTTAGCGTGCCAGGGTCTCCATCAGCGCCTCGACACCACCCGAAGCGGGTTTGGCGACGAGGATCTGCACCTTGTAACGCTGTTTGAGCAGCTCCAAGTAGGCCTGCCGCTCGCCGATGGCAAAGGCCTGGGTGTATTGATCCACGTCGGCCTTGCCCTCAGCGCCCGTGCGCTCCTGGCGGGCCACGCGCTTGCTGACGCGCAGCAACGCATACCCGGCATCGTCCAGGTCGACACCCTTGATCACCGGTGCCTTGGCAAGATCAGCGCGCAAGGCAGCGTCCAGCAATTTGGAAGGAAGCGGCCCGGGCTGATCGCGTGACACCACAACGGGCGCGCTCAACTTGACGGCATCGGGGCTGGACTGAAGCAACGCCAGTTTGGCTTCGCCATCCTTGCGCGCCAGTTCGGCCGCTTGACTGGCCAGCACCCGAGCGCGAACGCGGTCGCGAACCTCGTCCAAGGGCAAGGAGCGCGCCGGGCTGTGCTTGATGATCCGTGCCGATACCAACTGGTTGGGGCCGGTCTCGATGGCCTCGCTGTTGCGTCGCTTCTCGATGGAGTCCGCAGAAAAAAGCGCGGCCAGCAATTTGGGCGACGTCAGGGGATTGCCGGGATTGGGCGTACCCGTCGGTCGGCGCTGCACGTTGCTGGCCTTGCGCACATCCAACTTGAGCTTTTCGGCGACCGAAGCAAAGGTATCGGCCTGTTCGTAGACCCCGTTGGTGAAGGTGTCCGCCGCCTCGGCGAACTTGCGTTGGGCCTGCTGGGTTTTCAGTTCCGCTTCGATGTCAGGCCGCAACTCGTCAAAGCTGCGCTTCTTGGCCCCGCGGATGTCGATCAAACGAATGACGTGGTATCCGAAGTCGCTTTCAACAACCGAGCTGATTTCGCCGGTTTTCATCGCAAAAACGGCATCTTCAAACGGCTTGACCATGGCGCCCCGCGCAAAGTAGCCCAAATCGCCGCCCTGCGCGGCCGACCCCGGATCCTGAGACTGCTTGCGCGCCAGATCGGAAAATCGGTCTGGTGCCTTCCTGGCTTCTGCCAGAACGGCATTGGCAGCCGCCTTGGCTTTTTCACGAGCCTCGGGCGAGGCGCCTTTGTCCGCCGTGATCAGGATGTGGCTGGCGCGCCGCTCTTCGGGGCCGGCAAACCGCGACGCATTCTGTTCGTAGTAGGTGCGGACATCCGCTTCGGGCAAGGTGATGCCTTTCTTGATGGATTCCAGGTCCAGGACGACATATTCGACCTCGGCCTGCTCCGCCGACTGAAACTGCGCGGTGTTGTCGCGGTAATAAGCCTCCAGCTGGGCATCCGTCACCTGCACCTTGGGCTCAAACGCCTTCGCATCGATGCGCAACCACTGAACCTCGCGGCGGTCATAGAACGCATCAAGCGCCAGCTTGGCAAGCTCGGGAACCGCCAGGCCACTGGCGGCCACACCATCGGTCACCTGCCGCGCAGAAAGATCGGCGCGCACGCGTGCCTCGAACATCTCGGGTGTCATGCCCTGGGCACCCACGAGCTGCTTGTACCGATCCATGTCCAGGGTGCCATCGGGCTTGCGCAAGCTGGCGATGGTCGGGTTCTCGCCCAGCGAACGGGCGAGGCGCGCATCGCTGGTTGCATAGCCTTCCTTGTCGGCCACGGTGGCGAGCATGCGTTCGCGCACCAGGCGCTCCAGCGTCGCGTACTTGGCCTCCGGTGTATCGAAAATCTTGGCGTCCAGGCTGGGTTGCCGGGCCCTCAGCTGGTCAACCTCCTGCTTGTGGGCGTTGTCCCACTCCACGCGCGAAATGTCGGTGCCAGCGACACGTGCCACGGCATCGCCGCCTTCGTTGAAACGGCGGTAACCGTCAACGCCCCACAGGACAAATGACGGAATGATCAGCAAAAACAGCAAGCCCATCATCAGCTTGGTGTGCTTGCGTACGAAGTCGAACATGGAAGGGTCTCTTTCGATCGAACAACAAAAAAGGCGAACTTGCGTTCGCCTTTGCCGATTGGTGGGTGCTGACGGGATCGAACCGCCGACCTACGCCTTGTAAGGGCGCCGCT
>CAYNWR010000522.1:0-2172 GCA_964400915.1 uncultured Burkholderiaceae bacterium | reverse complement strand
GGTTCGCAGGCGACCGAACGCAGCGGTGCCAAGGCAAGTGCGCCCGCCCGTGCAAAGGTTGTCGAACTTGGGCGAGGCCTGGCGTCAGCTGGTGCTGCCCTTGGGCTCGGTGAGCGTGGCGCAGTGCGGACCACCACCAAACCAGTTGGCCTGGATGGCGTTGATGAACTTCACCTTGCGTCCTGGGAACGCCGCCTGATAGATGGCGCGCACCTCGTCCTGGCGCTCGGCCGGTGTTCCATGGGGCAGGTAGTCGGGCAGCAGCACCAGCCGATCGGTCAGCACGTGGTTGAGGTAGCTCGAGGTGGCCACCTGCAGCACCGTGTCACCGTTGCGCCGCCCCTCGCGGGCCGGAAACGACGCAGCCGTCCACTGCTCGGAGTGGCTGGTGTCGGCCAGTTCGGACAGCACCACGGGGCGCGAGATGGTGCGCGGCAGCGGCACCTTGATCACGCGCAGCGGTGCGCCGTGGACGTCGGTGCTGCGTGAAAGCAGGTCGTGGTTGACCTGCATGCGCGCGAGGTTCAGGCGGGCGACGGGATCGGTGCGGGTGTCGGCGGCGTCCGGCCAGGCCAGCAGCACGGTGCGCGCGTCGGCAAACCGCACGAACTCATCGGTGTGGCCCCCTGTGCCCCAGCCCACGTACCGCCCGGTGATGGTGGCCCGGTGCAGCGTGTCCTGTGCCAGCCCGCGCGGCAGCCAGATCACCTTGCGCACACCGGGCAGCTGCAGCAGGCCGGCCTCCAGTTGATCGCGTCGTTTCCCAGGGTTGCGTTGGGTCCACAGGTCGGTGTTGGCGATCAGCAGGCCCTGGCCGTTGACCTCCACGCCACCGCCTTCCATCGCCAAGGGGCTGGTGAACGCGGCAATGCCCAGTGCGGCTGCCAGACGTCGATCCACCTTGCCTGTGTCGGTGTCGTCGCTGCGCGCACAGGCCTGCGCCCGCCGCGCATCGCCTGCGTGGGTGCGCCGACACCAGCGCGCCCAACCGTAGTAGGTCCATTCAAAATCGACGATGAAGGGCCGCTTGCGGCCATCGAGACCGAACACGGCGGCATCGCGCACGAAGTACGGCGCGCGGAAATCCTGGACGAATTGCACGGCCGAGGCGTCCAGGCCATGCGCTGTCAGCAAGGCGCGCGCTCGGTCTTCGGCTTCGGTGTCGCGCACCAGCATCCGGATCGGAACGTGTTTCCAGAGCACGCGCGCCAGCTCGGCCGTGAAGGCCTCGTGGCCAGCGTCGTAGCCGAGCCACATCGCGCCAACAGGCTCGAAATCGGCGCTCAGGCGCGCGCCCTCGAAGGCCGGATCGATCGCGCGGGCGCGCCAGGGCAGGCCCGCGCCAAGCGCTGCTGCCGCAAGGCTGGCCACCAACCGGCGACGCGAAGTGGCTGGGTGGGTCAGGGCTTGTGTTGCGCGCATGGGCCGAAGTTTCGCAGGCTGTGGATACCCCTATGGGCAGGCGTTCAATGGCCGGCGATTGGCGCGGTGTGCAAGCAATCCCGCGCCACCGCTTCGGCCACACGGATGCCATCCACACCGGCCGACAGGATGCCGCCCGCATAGCCGGCGCCTTCGCCGGCGGGAAACAGGCCCGGTGTGTTGATGCTTTGGCCGCTTTCGTCGCGCGGAATGCGCAGCGGGGCCGAGGTGCGGGTCTCCAGGCCGGTCAACACGGCATCGGGCAGGTCATACCCGCGGATCTTGCGGGCGAAGGCCGGGATGGCCTCGCGCAGGGTGGCCACCACCTCGTCGGGCAGCAGCGCAGCCAGATCGCCGGGCACCACACCGGGCTGGTAGGACGGCTGCACCTCACCCAGGCCCACCGAGGGCCGGCCGGCCATGAAGTCACCCAGCAATTGCGCTGGCGCGCGGTAGTCACCCCCACCGGCGACAAACGCCGCGCGTTCATAGGTGCGTTGCAGCACGATGCCCGCGAGCGGATGCGTCTGGCCTGTCGGCAGCGCCAGCGCCTCGGCGGCCAGCACGGCGCCATCGCGTTCGCCGAATGCGGCCTGCCAGGTGGCCAGGTCATCGCCGCGCGGAAAGTCGCTGGGTTCGATGCCCACCACAAAGCCCGCGTTGGCGTTGCGCTCGTTGCGCGAATACTGGCTCATGCCATTGGTGAGCACATGCCCTGGCTCGGACGTGGCCGCCACCACGGTGCCGCCG
>CAYNWR010000521.1:0-2175 GCA_964400915.1 uncultured Burkholderiaceae bacterium | reverse complement strand
CACGCCCGCGACGCGCAGGCCAGCCTGTTCTGACGTCCGATCATGGTAGCGGGGGCATTGGGCGCAAGGGCTTGCAGGATTGAATCTGTGCCCGTGCATCCCTCCAACGCAATGGAAAGAAGTCGCGCTCAGCTTGGCCAGGTCGAATCCAGCGCAGGCACCACAGCACGCCAGCCCAGCTCCTGCTCAAAGCGATCGCGCAAGGCCTGCGAGGACTCGGGCTGACCATGAACGATGTAGGTCTGCTGTGGGGCCTGGGGCATGCGCCGGGCCCAGGCCAAGAGTTGGTCGGCGTCGGCGTGGGCGGATGCCGACTCGAGGTTGACGACTTCCGCCCGCACCTTGACATCCTCACCGTGAATGCGAATCGTCGGTGAACCGGATGCGAGCTTGGCACCCCGGGTGCCTTCGGCCTGATGTCCGGTCAGGATGATCATGTTGCGGTGGTCGGGCGCGATGCGCTTGAGGTGATGCAACACCCGGCCACCGGTGGCCATGCCGCTGGCCGCGAGGATCAGCATCGGCCCATGCCTGCGCGCAAGGGCCTTGGATTGTTCCGGCGTCTCGATCATCGTTGCCGCGTGGGCCATCGCCTGAATGTCGGCAGCGTTGAGGCGCAGGCCTTGTGGATGCGCACCGACCAACTGCGTGGTGCGCACCGCCATCGGGCTGTCCAGGAAGACCGGCAATTGGCGAGGAATGGCCCCAGCTGCCTTGAGCTGGACCAGTTCGTGCAGCACCGCCTGCGCGCGGCCCACGGCGAACACCGGAGCCACCACCGTGGCACCCCGTGCGCAGGCGCGCACCAGCGCCGGCGCGAGCTCGGCAAACGGTTCGGTGCCGGGGTGCTGGCGATTTCCGTAGGTCGATTCGATCACCAGGGTGTCGGCCGCCGGCGGCGCTTCGGGCGGCAACATCACGGGATCGTTGGGGCGGCCCAGATCACCCGAGAACAAAATGCGCCGACCGGCCACTTCGACCAACACGCTGGCCGCGCCCAGGATGTGGCCGGCCGGTTGAAAAGTCAGTTGCCAGCCGGGCAGGGGCTCGAATCGCGCATGAAACGGGTGTGCCGCGAAGTGCTTGAGTGAGGCCATCGCGTCCAGGCGCGTGTACAAAGGCATCGCCGGATGGTGTTTTGAGAAGCCATGGCGGTTGGCAAAGGCCGCGTCCTCTTCCTGGATGTGCCCGCTGTCAGGCAGCAGGATGGCGCAGAGATCCCTGGTCCCATGCGTGGTGTGCACCTTCCCACGAAACCCCAGCCGCACCAGCAGGGGCAAAGCGCCACTGTGGTCGAGATGGGCATGGGTGAGAACGATGGCCGGGACGTGGGCCAGGGCCGGTGGCAAGGGCTGCCAATTGCGCAGCCGCATGTCCTTCAGACCCTGAAACAGCCCGCAGTCGACCAACAGGCGCTCGCTGCCGTGCTCAACCAGGAATTTGGAACCGGTGACGGTGCTGGCCGCACCGAGAAAGTGGATGCGAACGCCCACGCCTGAGATCAACTGAAGAAGCTCTTCAGCCGATCGGTCCAGCTTTCCTCGCCGGGAGAGTGCCGTGCGCCCCCCTTCTTGAGCGCTTCGTCCAGATCGCGCAGCAGCTTGCGCTGATGCTCAGTGAGTTTCACCGGGGTTTCCACGGCGATGTGGCAATACAGGTCACCGGCCGCGCTGGAGCGGATGCCCTTGATGCCCTTGCCCCGCAGGCGAAACTGCTTGCCAGCCTGGGTGCCTTCCGGGATGTCGATGGCGGCCTTGCCCTGCAGTGTCGGGACTTCAATCTCGCCACCCAGAGCAGCCGTCGTGAAGCTGATCGGCACCGTGCAATGCAGGTCGTCGCCGTCGCGTTCAAAGATGTCGTGTTTCTTCAGGCGAATCTCAATGTACAGGTCACCCGCCGGGCCGCCATTGGTGCCGGGCTCGCCATTGCCAGTGCTGCGGATGCGCATGCCGTCGTCGATGCCGGCGGGGATCTTCACCTCCAGCGTCTTCTGCTTCTTGATCTTGCCCTGGCCGTGGCAGCTGGTGCAGGGCTCGGGGATGATCTTGCCCGTGCCCCGGCAGTGCGGGCAGGTCTGCTGCACGCTGAAGAAACCCTGGCGCATCTGCACCACGCCCTGGCCGTTGCAGGTCGGACAGGTCTTGGGCTGTGTGCCCGGCTTGGCGCCGCTGCCGT
>CAYNWR010000520.1:0-2176 GCA_964400915.1 uncultured Burkholderiaceae bacterium | reverse complement strand
ATTTCGTGGCCCATCACCATCGCGACTTCATCGTCGGTGAGCTTGAGCTGGTCGATGATGCCGGTGTAGAAGGCGATCTTGCCGCCCGGCATGCACCAGGCGTTGATCTGCTTGCTGCCGATCAGGTTGACCTCCCAGCGCCAGTCCTTGGCGCGAGGGTTCCATTGCAGCGTGTGTGGGATGAGCCGATTGGCGATGGCGCGGATGCGCACCAGTTGCGGGTAGTCATCCGGCGCCAGCGCGCGTTTGGCTCGTGCGTTTTCGATGGTCTGCACATATTGCTGCCGTGCCGATTGCTCCAGCATCTCGGCGGGTATCAGCTTGCGAAGGCTCGATGCGCTGCCCACGTCCACCTGGGCCATGGCGCCCGCTGGCGCCAATGCGGCGGCCGCCGTGGCGCCGCTTGCGGCGAGCAAGAAACCGCGGCGCGCGTGCTGAAGCGGGCGACCGGCGCCAACCGCCTCGCCCAGCGCTGCATCACCGTCGGCAGCGCCGCGTGGGGCGTGTGGCCACACCATCCCATCGGCCCCTCCATGGGTGGCACGCCTGGATTTGAAATCGCACAGGAAGCACATGGCCTCAATAATAGGGACAAATGCCGGAATCGAAAGAGCCAGCCCAAGCCCGTGGTTCTGCTGCGCACCCCACCGGTGGCCCAGATGCAGACAAGCCCGCAGCCTCATGGCGGACCGCCTGGCGCGTGTACGCCGAGCCCGCCAGCCTGCGCATGTTGGCCTTGGGTTTTTCGGCCGGCCTGCCCTTGTTGCTGGTGCTGGGCACGCTGAGCTTTCGGTTGCGCGAAGCCGGCATTGATCGCGCCACCATCGGGTTTCTCAGTTGGGTGGGCCTGATGTACGGCTTCAAGTGGTGCTGGGCGCCGCTGGTGGACCGCCTGCCCCTGCCCCTGCTGTCGCGATGGCTGGGCCGGCGGCGTGCGTGGCTGCTGCTGGCTCAGGTGCTCATCGCGCTGGGCCTGGTGGGCATGGCGCTGTCCGATCCGCGCGTGGCGCTGGCGCCGCTGGTGGCCTGCGCGCTGCTGGTGGCCTTTGGCTCGGCCACGCAGGACATCGCATTGGACGCCTACCGCATCGAATCGGCCGACGCCGACCACCAGGCGGCCCTGGCAGCCACCTACCAGACGGGTTATCGCCTGGCCATGATCTGGGCGGGCGCGGGCGTGCTCTGGCTGGCCGCACGGGCCGACCTGCCGCAGGCCGGCGCCTACCAGCACGACAGTTGGCAATGGGCTTATCTGGTGATGGCCGCGTCGATGGCGGTGGGCGTGATCACGGTGTGGTGCTCGCCCGAGCCAGCCGCACAACAGCAGGCACCCGCACGCAGCGCGCGCGAGTGGTTGCACCAGACGCTGGTCGAGCCCTTTGCGGATTTCTTTGGACGCTACCGCTGGCAGGCCGTGCTGAACCTGGCGCTGATCGCCGTCTACCGCATCAGTGACGTGGTGATGGGCATCATGGCCAATCCGTTCTACGTTGACATGGGCTACACCAAGGAAGAGGTCGCAACGGTCACCAAGCTGTATGGCGTGGTCATGACCCTGATGGGTGCCGTTTTGGGCGGAGCTATGGCGCTGCGCTGGGGTGTCATGCGAGTGCTCATGCTGGGGGCATTGTTGTCGGCATTGACCAATCTGCTGTTTGCCTGGCTGTCCACCGTCGGGCATGACGTGCCTTCGCTCATCCTGGTGATTTCAGCGGACAACCTGGCGGGGGGCATCGCGACGGCGGCATTCATCGCTTATTTGTCGTCGCTGACCAATGTGACCTACTCCGCCACGCAGTACGCACTGTTTAGCTCCATGATGCTATTGGCGCCAAAATTCGTGGCTGGTTTTTCGGGTCAGTTTGTCGATCATTTTGGCTATGCTCATTTTTTCGTGAGTACGTCTTTGTTGGGCTTGCCGGTCCTGATCTTGGTGGCGCTGGTTGTGCGGCAAACCAAGCTTAAGACCTTATGAATCAAGCGTGACCAGCTATGAAAAACATAGCATTCGTTTACCAAACTTTACGGAGTCTTCAAGACTTGGGCATGCCGCGAAGGCTGCTTGCCGCTAGACTTCTGGCATGACTCAGCGCCTTCTCATGATCGAAGATGACGCCACGGGGCATCGAGGTGGTGCAGCGCCGCCAGGCGCGTCTGCACGTTCGTGCCCACGCCC
>CAYNWR010000519.1:0-2180 GCA_964400915.1 uncultured Burkholderiaceae bacterium | reverse complement strand
ACGAGGCCGGCGTCAGCAGGTTGCTGCACGCCGACGATTTCGCCGCCTTGCGACAGTTGCCCGATGTTCGCAGCTACCTTGGGGGCCTGTGCGGCTGCGCAGACGCGCTCTGAGGGAATCTGGGTTGGTCAATCTGGGTTCTGACGCGCCTTTGGGCATCCGATGGGCCATCGCTTCTGTGGTGCTGACTAGTGCGCTCCTCTGAAAGTCAATGCGCTTCCGACCTTTTCGGTCCCAAGGCTGTACAGGTGGTTGGCTGCTGATCTGAAGGACTCGAATCCCACCATGGCCCACACGGCCGCCTTGTCAGCTTCGGTCAAGTCAGGCACAAGCCAAGGACTACCGCTGGCCTCCACGGTATTGAAAGGCCAAGTGTCGCACCAACAGGATCGTCAGCAAGCCCCCGAACGCTGCGGCAGAGACGGTGACACACCAGGTGTGTTGCCAACCACCGGCGCGACCCGCGACCCAGGCCACCAATGGCGGGCCCACAAATTGACCGGTTGCTGACCATTGCTGCATCCACCCCACGGTGGCCGACATGGCCTGCTCGTTGGGCGCCACGTGGGGGGCCAGCGCGAACAAGGTTGCGGGAATCAGCCCGCCGACAACCGAGAACATCATGACCGCCAGATAGCGCACCGCCTGCCCTTGACCGAGATCCCCGAAGGCCAAAACACTTCCTGCAGCCATCGCCAAGTACCCGCAGGTCATCAGGCGCGCGGGTTCAACGCCCGCGTGCAACATTCGGCCCGCGCCCACGTTGCCCACGATGTTGCCTGCGGAAACCAGCGCAGTCAGCACGCCGACCACCCAGCCCGCATAACCAGCCTGTTGATAAATGGTGGGCAGAAAGCCGACCAAGGCAATCCATTGCATCGAGTACGCGGCAAAGGCCAGCGCCACCAACCACGGGCCGCGTGCAGCGAGCGTGACCTTGATCGGCTCCCACCAGCGGGAAATGCCCTGCGGGCTCACGTTCGCCCCCCACATTGGTTTGCCTGTTGAACTTGTCGCCGACATAGGCGTACTGGGTATTGCCATGAAGAACAGGAGGCAGGCAAGTGCCGTGGTCAAGGCCAAGCCCGCCCACCATCCGCGCCAGCCGACCACATCGATCACCAGGGGCCCCAGCAGCAGGGCCAGCGATGTGGCCACTGGCATGTAGGCGCCCCATAGACCCATGCTTCGCGCCAGGCGTTGCGGCGGCACCAAGCGACGCAGAAGAACAGGTGCAGGAAGTACAACGAGCAGCAAGCTCAGACCTTCGACGGCTCGCAATACCAAAAGCATCGTCGGCCCTTGAGCCATAGCACCCAAGGCGCTGGCACATGCGAGCAAGCCCAGGCCGAACAGAACGCTGCGCCGCAGACCCATCGCATCGGCAACCGCACCAAACGCAATAGCTGTGCACATGCCCGCCAGTTGCACCAGGGACAGGGCAAACCCGGCCTGCACCAAGGTCAGGCCCAAGGCCTGCTGCAATACAGGAATCGCTGGCGGCAACTTGCCAATGTGTATTGCCGCGCAGACCCCGGCGGCGATGACAACCCACGCGGGATCGGGCTTGCGCATGTTCAGACGCGGGCCGGACCCTGCGCTGCCTCGCGCGCGGCGGCGTAGTCCAGATACGGTGCCAGGCAGTCGGGGTTGGCCATCGCGTCGCGGTTGACAACCCGCTCGATGGGTTGACCGAGCAGGATCTTCTTGATGGGCAGTTCCTGCTTCTTTCCCGTCAGGGTGCGCGGGATCTCGCGCATCTGGACGATCTCGTCGGGCACGAAGCGTGGACTGAGCGCCGAGCGGATGGCCCTGTTGATGCGGGACTTGATCGCTTCATCCAGTTGCTGGCCATCCCGCAGAACCACAAACAAGGGCATGAAGCTCTCACGGCCCAGGTACTCAAGGTCGACCACCATCGAGTCGAGCACCTCGGGCAGGGCCTCGACGGCGCTGTAGATCTCGCTGGTGCCCATGCGCAGGCCGTGGCGGTTGATGGTGGCGTCTGATCGGCCATAGATCACGCACCACTCGCCCCGGCCCTGCTCGTCGCCTATGCGCAGCCAGTCGCCATGGCGCCAGACGCTGCCGGCCTCGGGGCCCAGGTCGCCGCCGCCGGGCCGGCGGCCGTGGCCGGGTGGGTACATCTCGAAGTAGCTGGCCAGGTAGCGTGCGTTTCC
>CAYNWR010000518.1:0-2183 GCA_964400915.1 uncultured Burkholderiaceae bacterium | reverse complement strand
GCCGGGCAATTCACCCCTGAAGACGATGAAGGACGTCGTCGAGCAATTCAAGAAAGACCCAGGCAGTGTCAAGTGGGGCGGCGGTTCGCGCGGTTCCACCGAGCACATCGCCGCGGCCATGCTGGCCCGCGAGGTCGGTGTGGACCCGACCAAGGTGAACTATGTCGCTTTCCGTGGCGGCGGTGAGGCCACGGCAGCCATCATCGGCGGCAACGTGACCGTGGGCGGCAGTGGCTACAGCGAGTTTGCGGAGTACATCAGTGCGGGCAAGATGCGGGCCGTGGGGGTGACTTCTGCAGCCCGCATCAAGGGCATCGACGTGCCCACACTCAAGGAGCAGGGCTACAACGTCGTGATTGGAAACTGGCGCGGTGTGTATGCCGGCGCCGGCATCACGCCCGAGCAGCGCAAGGCACTGACCGACATGGTGCTCAAGGCCACAAAATCCAAAGTTTGGGCCGAGGCGCTGGAGAAGAACGGTTGGACCCCGGCGGTGATGAGTGGCGCCGAGTTCGACAAGTTCGTCGACGACGAATTTGCGTCTCTGCGGGCGACGATGGTCAAGGCCGGGATGATCTGATGGACGCGCGCCGCGCTCAGTCGCTCATCGGCCTTGGGGTTGTGTTGCTGGCGCTGGCGTTGGCCTGGGGCGCTCTGGCCATTCGCGCGGAAGCGGGCTACGGCGGTGTGGGCCCCAATTTCTTGCCATGGGTCGTCGCTGCGGCCCTGGCCATCTTGGGCGGGGTGCTGCTGGTCCATGCCCGCACCACCGGCTTTCGGGACATGGAGGAGCCCGAAGGAAGTGCCACGGGCGATTGGCTGCGTTTTGCGTGGGTGAGTGCGGGCCTGCTCGCCAATGCGGCATTGATTGATGTGGCGGGTTTTGTGCTCAGCTGCGCCTTGTGTTATTGGCTTGCGGTGCGTGGCTTTCGGCTGGCACAGGGTCAGGGCGGAGGCAATCCGAAGGCTTGGTTGATCGATGCTCTGGTGGGGCTGGCCATCGCGGCACCTGTGTTCTGGATGTTCGGTCTGGGTCTGGGCATCCAATTGCCAGGTCTCACAAAAACAGGCTGGCTCTAGCAGCAGCCCAATCATCGGAGGCGCCCTGCCATGGGGGAGATTTTTGGTCAATTGATGGGTGGCTTTGCGACAGCCGCAACGCCGATCAACCTGCTTTGGGCGTTTGTGGGCTGCGCCATCGGCACGGCCGTGGGTGTCCTGCCGGGTATCGGGCCGGCGGTTGCCGTGGCCATGTTGCTGCCCATCACGGTGAAGGTCGAGGCGACCGCTTCGATGATCTTTTTTGCCGGTATCTATTACGGTGCGATGTACGGGGGATCGACCACATCCATCCTGCTGAACACGCCAGGGGAGGCTGGCTCGATGGTCACGGCGCTGGAGGGCAACCGGATGGCGCGCAGCGGCAAGGCAGGCGCGGCCTTGGCCACGGCGGCCATCGGCAGCTTCGTCGCGGGCACCATCGCCACGGTGTTGGTCACTTTTTTTGCGCCCTTTGTTGCCGAGCACGCGGTCAAGCTGGGGCCACCAGAGTACTTTCTGTTGATGGTGTTGGCCTTCACCACAGTGAGTGCGGTGCTGGGCAAGAGCACGCTGCGGGGTTTGACGGCGCTTTTTGTCGGTTTGGCGATCGGCCTGGTGGGCCTGGACCAGATATCGGGAACCGCGCGCTACACCGGGGGGGTGCCCGAGTTCATGGACGGTATCGAGGTGGTGCTGATTGCCGTTGGTTTGTTTGCAGTGGGTGAGGCGCTTTACAACGTGTTGTACTGCATGCGCGAGCCCGTTACGCAAAACCCGATGAGCCGGGTCCACATGACGGGTGAGCAGTGGCGCAGGTCCTGGCCGGCCTGGTTGCGCGCCACCTTCATCGGTTTTCCGTTTGGCACCATTCCTGCGGGTGGCAGCGAAATTCCGACCTTTCTTTCCTATGCTGCCGAAAAGAAACTGTCCAAGCACAAGGACGAGTTTGGAACCAGCGGTGCCATTGAAGGCGTGGCGGGCCCGGAAGCCGCCAACAACTCGGCCATTACCGCGACGCTGGTCCCCTTGCTCACGCTGGGCATTCCGACGTCCAACACCACGGCCATCCTGCTCGGCGCCTTCCAGAACTACGGCATCCAGCCTGGTCCACAGCTGTTCCAGACTTCGTCAGCGCTGGTGTG
>CAYNWR010000517.1:0-2185 GCA_964400915.1 uncultured Burkholderiaceae bacterium | reverse complement strand
GCACCAGCGCCCCGGCATCCGCCACTACCTGTTCGACTACTCGCCCGACATGGAATACCTGGAAATCGTGTCGCCAGCGGATTTCAAGACCGTGGATGTCGACCCGGTGTGCGAGATCCCGGCCCCGACGCCCTGGACCACCTGAACCATCACATCCATGCGATCGACCCTGCACCGCCGTCGATCAACGGGTTCTTCAGAACTCGGCTTCCAGCTCTTCGATGTCCTCGGGCTCCGCCTGGGCCGCACGTATCCATTCCTGCATGGCCGGCAGGGCCAGGATGCGTTGGCAGTAGGCGGCACAGACCTCGTCCAGCGCCACGTCGTAGCTGATGAAACGCGTCACGACCGGCGCGTACATGGCGTCAGCCAGCGTGGGCTTCTTGCCGAACAGGTACGGTCCCTTGTAGGCCTTGAGGCAATCGCGCCAGATCTGGGTGATGCGTTCGATATCGGCCTGCGCCCGCGACCAGACCTTGAAGCCCTGGTAGCGCGCCTTGATGTTCATCGGCAGGGCGCCCCGCAGCGCGGAAAAGCCCGAATGCATCTCGCCACAGACCGCGCGGCAATGGGCGCGCGCCGCCACCTTCGAGGGCAGCAGGGCAGCCTGCGGGCGAACCTCGTTCAGGTACTCGCCAATCGCCAGGGTGTCCCACACGGTGACACCTTCGTGCTCCAGCGCGGGCACCAGCATCGACGGCGCGAGCAACAGAATTTCGGCCTTCATCGAGGGATCGTCGGGCGAGATGATGCGCTCGGTGAAATCCAGCCCGGCCAGGCGCGCCATCAACCAGCCCCGCAAAGACCAGGCGCCATAGTTCTTGCTGCTGATCGTCAGGATTGCTTTTGCCATGGGTTCTCCAAAGGTCCAAGGTCATCAAGCAAGTCGCAGGCCAGCGCGGCGCCCCAGGCATGGCGCATTCCTTGCGTTCGGCCCTTCATGCGCGCGGCAAGCCCTGTCGCGGCCTCTTCAGGAACTCCATGCTCTACCAAGCCTATCAAGCACATGCCGACCTGACCTCACCGCTGCGCTTGCTGGCGGCGCACCAGGCCCAGGCCCTGTGGTGGAACCAGACCGAAGGGAGTTGGGTGCGCATGGCCGCCGCCGCCAGCGACGTGATCTCGCGCCTGCGCCTGACCCACAAGCGTCCGGACTATGCAATCCGCGACATCCAGGATGGCGACCTGCGCCATCCGGTCGCCGAACAGGTGGTGCTGACCCTGCCCTTTGGCTCCCTGCTGCGATTTCACCGCGAATCGCCGCTGCCATTGCCCAAGGTGCTGCTGGTGGCGCCCCTGTCCGGGCATTTTTCGACCTTGCTGCGCGAAACCATCCGAACCCTGCTGACCGACCACGATGTCTACGTGACCGACTGGCACAACGCGCGCGATGTCGCCTTGCGCCACGGCGGCTTTGGCCTGGACGACTACATCGACTACCTGATGCGCTTCATCACCACCCTGGGTGCGGGCACCCATGTGCTTGCCGTGTGCCAGCCCTGTGTGGCGGCCCTGGCCGCGACGGCCCTGCTGGCCGAGGACGAACACCCGGCCACGCCGCGTTCGCTGACCTTGATGGCCGGTCCCGTCGATTGCCGCGTGAACCCAACCCAGGTCAATCGCCTGGCAACCGAACGCACCCTGCCCTGGTTCGAGAAGCACCTGATCTCCCACGTGCCGATGCCCCATCGCGGCTTCATGCGCCGGGTCTATCCGGGCTTTGTCCAGCTCAGCGCTTTCCTGAGCATGAACCTGCAACGCCACAAGCAACAGTTTCGCAACCTCTACGACCATCTGGTGCGAGGCGAGCTTGAACAGGCCGAAGCCATCCGCCAGTTCTACGACGAGTACCTGGCGGTGAACGACCTGCCCGCCGAGTTCTACCTGGAAACCGTCGGCAAGGTCTTTCAGACCTACGACCTGGCTCGGGGCGAGCTGCATTGGCGCGGACGCCTCGTGAATCCCCAGGCCATTCGGCGCACCGCCTTGCTGACTGTCGAAGGCGAGCGCGACGACATCTGCAGCGTGGGCCAGACGCTTGCGGCGCACGACTTGTGCAGCCGCCTGCCGCCCTACATGAAGTCACACCACGTGCAGGCCGGCGTCGGTCACTATGGGGTGTTCAGCGGCCGCAAGTGGAACCAGCAGATCTACCCGCGCGTGCGCGACCTGATCCACGCCCACA
>CAYNWR010000516.1:0-2200 GCA_964400915.1 uncultured Burkholderiaceae bacterium | reverse complement strand
ACGTGTTCCTGGCGTCGGCCGAACTGGCGGCCATCGCGTCGCGCCTGGGCCACCTACCCACCGTCGCCGAGTACCAGGAGGCCATGGGCGTGGTCAACAAGGATTCGGGCAGCGTGTACCGCTACATGAACTTCGATCAGATCGAGGAGTACGCCGACACCGCGAAGTCCGTCGCGGTCTGAATGGCCGGTATGTGTCTTCCAACGGCCCCATTGGGGCCGTTTTTTTCAATCACAACGACAGGAGACTTGCCTTGAAACCTCAAATTCCTGCACGCCGCCACTGGCTGATTCGCTCCACGGGGCTCGGTGCGCTGGCGCTGACGGCCGCATTGGCGTTGGGTGGCTGCGCGCAATTGCCCGGTGTACAGGCGCGCGGCAGTGGCGTCAACCCAGCGCCATTGAACGCCTTCATGGATCGCGTGGAAAAAGATGCGCAGGCCGGGTTCGTGCCCGGCGCCGTGCTGCTGGTGGCGCGCGATGGCCAGGTGCTGTACCGCCGCGCGGTCGGCAAGCAGGCTCCTGGCAGCGACCAGGCCATGCCGCCCGATGCGCTGTTTCGCGTCTATTCGATGACCAAGCCCATTGTCTCGGTGGCCGCGCTCATGCTGATGGAGGAGGGGCGCATGGCCCTGGGCGATCCGGTCTCGCGTTACCTGCCCGAATTCAAAGGCATGAAGGTCGGTGTGGAAAAGCCTGGACCCGACGGCAAGCGCGTGTTGGAGCTTGTGCCCGCGCAGCGCGACTTCACCGTGCACGACCTCATGCGCCACATGTCGGGCCTGACCTACGGTGTGTTTGGCCGATCACTGGTGAAGGACGAATACCTGAAGGCCAATGTGCGGCCAGGCGATCCCGTGTCGGACTATGACAATGCCGAACTGGTGCGCCGCGTGGCCAGGCTGCCGCTGGCCTTCCAACCCGGCAGCACCTGGGACTACAGCATTTCGACGGACGTGCTGGGCGCATTGCTCGAAAAGGTGTCGGGCGAACCTCTCGATCGGTTGCTGCAGCGGCGCATCCTGGGCCCGCTGAAGATGCACGACACCGCCTTCAGCGTCCCGCCCGCCAAGCAGGCGCGCGTCGCCCAGGCCTTTGCCGTCGACCCGGACACCAAGGCGCCTGTGCAGCTGCTGGATCTGACCAAGCCCGCCAAGCTGCTGGCAGGGGGCGCGGGCCTCGTATCCACCGCCGACGACTACGCGCGCTTTGCCCAGATGCTGGCCAACGGCGGCACCCTGGACGGCGTGCGTATCCTGTCGCGCCAATCGGTGCAGTGGATGACCAGCGACCACACGTCTGGCGTCCGTGGGCCGGCCTACGCGCCAGGCCCTGGTTATGGCTTTGGTTTGGGCGTGGCGGTGCGCCTAGAGCCGGGCCAGTCCACCATCCCCGGCAACAAGGGTGATTTCCATTGGGGTGGCTACGCGGGCACCTTCTGGTGGCACGACCCCGCGCAGGGCCTGGTGGCCGTCTGGATGATCCAGGGGCCTGGCCGCAGCGGGTACTACCGTCCCTTGATGCGCAATGCGGTGTATCAGTCGCTGGACTGATCGCGCGGCGCGGGTGTCGCCGATCAGGTGTCTTGATGCCCGCTGAGCGGGATTCTTGGCCCATATCCGGCCTTGGCGAGCGTCGGATATAACCAGTTTGCTATCTATTTAGGATTCGCTGTACGCCAGCCGCACGTAGATGGGCGCGTAAGCCTCGGCCTGCGTCAGGTCGATCAGCGCTTCCTTGGCCAGTTCGAGCAGGGCCAGGAAGGTCACCACCACCATCGGCAGGCCCGCCTGCGTTTCGAACAGTTCCTCGAACTCGACAAAACGCCGGCCGCGCAGCTTGCGCAGCACGATGCTCATGTGCTCGCGCACCGACAACTGTTCGCGTGTGATCTTGTGGTGCGCCACCAGCTTGGCGCGGCGCGCGATGTCGCGCCACGCGCGCTGCAGGTCGTCCAGCGACACCTCGGGAAAGCGCGGCTTGAGCGCCTGCTCGACAAAAACCTGGGCACGCCAGAAGTCGCGGCCCAGTTGGGGCAGTTCGTTCAAACGCGTGGCCGCCAGTTTCATCTGCTCGTATTCGAGCAGGCGGCGCACCAGTTCGGCACGCGGGTCTTCGGGCTCCTTGCCCTCCGCGGCCGGGCGCAGCGGCAGCAGCATGCGCGACTTGATCTCGATCAGCATCGCCGCCATCAGCAGGTA
>CAYNWR010000515.1:0-2205 GCA_964400915.1 uncultured Burkholderiaceae bacterium | reverse complement strand
GGCGTCCACCTGCTTTTGCACGAGCGGTGTCAGCACCCAGCCCGGGCAGATCGCATTGCAGGTGATGCCGCTGGTGGCGTTTTCGAGCGCGGTAACCTTCGTCAGACCGACGATGCCGTGCTTGGCCGCCACATAGGCCGACTTCTCGGCCGACGCCACCAGACCATGCACGGAGGCCACGTTGATGATGCGACCCCAGCCGGCCGCCTGCATGGCCGGCAGTGCCAGGCGCGTGGCGTGGAACGCGCTGGACAGGTTGATGGCAATGATGGCGTCCCAGCGTTCCACAGGAAAGTTTTCGATGCGCGCCACGTGCTGGATGCCCGCGTTGTTCACGAGGATGTCGACACGGCCGAACTCGCGCGCTGCCCAGCCCATCATGGCTTCGATGTCGGCGGACCTGGACATGTCGGCGTTGTGGTGCGCCACGCGGATGCCGTGGGCCTGACCGGCCGCAAGAATGTCGGCCCTGGGGCCATCGACATCGCCAAAGCCGTTCATGGCGATGTGGGCACCTTGCGCGGCCAACGCCTTGGCGATGCCGAGGCCGATGCCGCTGGTGGAGCCTGTGACCAAGGCCGTTTTGCCCTTGAGCATGGTGAGAACCTTTCCTGGATGGGTGGGGGATGGGGCGGCCATGGCCGCTGTTCGTTCGGAATTATCGGTTGCGCCAATTGGCATCCGTCTTGCGTTGGATCAGGCCATTGCCTGTTGATGCTCCTCGCAAGAACCATTCCATCTGACCGAGCGCAAGCCGGGCGGGGGGTGTACCTGAAGGGGTTTCCAGGCATGGCAACATCGCAGCATTGTTCCTCGATCAGTCAGCCCGATCTCCCATGACCGAACCTGCCCCCTCGCCGCAATTGATGCATGTCTCCTGCCCCGGGTTTGGAACCCGCGTGGTGGGAAGCGACGCAACGTGGCCTCCCATCCCCCCCGCTCCCGGTGCGCCCCCGCAGACGCACACCATGGCCTATTGGCAATGGGGCGCTGCGGATGCGGGCCACGTGGTCGTGTGTGTGCATGGTCTCACGCGCCAGGGGCGCGATTTCGATGTGCTGGCGCAGGCCCTGATTGCGCGAACCGGTGCGGGCCTGCGGGTGGTCTGTCCCGATGTCGCGGGGCGCGGCCAGAGCGATTGGCTCGCCGATGCATCGGGCTACCAGATTCCGGCCTATGCCGCCGACATGGTCGCCCTGCTGGGCCAATTGCATGCCCAGACGCCCGTGACCACGCTCGATTGGGTGGGCACCAGCATGGGGGGCCTGATCGGTATGGTGCTGGCGGGGCAACCCAATCTGCCGTTGCCGACTCCCATGCGCAAATTGGTGCTCAACGATGTTGGGCCCGAAGTGTCCTGGGCCGGGCTGCAGCGCATACAGACATACGTCGGGCAGACGGGGCGCTTCGATTCGTTGGAGGCCGCAGCCGACGCGATGTGGGCGGTATCCACCAGTTTTGGCCCACACACCCGCGCGCAGTGGCTGGCGCTGTCCCGCCCCATGGTGCGCCCCTTGCCCGACGGCGGATTCACCTTGCACTACGACCCGGCGTTGGCACTGCCCGTGCGTGCGGCCACCGAAGAGGGAACGCAGCAGGGTACTCAGATGCTGTGGGGCCTGTATGAACAGATCAAGGCGGACACCCTTGTGCTGCGTGGCAGCGAATCCGATCTGCTGACGCAGTCCACGGCGCGCGCCATGACCGAGCGCGGCCCGCGGGCACGGGTGCTCAATTGGGAGGGCGTCGGACATGCTCCTACCTTGATAGCAGATGATCAAGTTCAGGCGATCGCTGACTTCCTGTTTCAAACCAAATGAGCACCTTGGCGCGCGCGCGCGCCTTTGCCGAGCCCCTGCTGGCCGGTCAGACGCTGGACAGTGGCGAGAACATGCTGGCCCATGCCGACGGCATGGCTGCGATTCTGGAGGACCAGGGGGCGTCCGAATCCCTGCGCGCCGTGGCGTATCTGGTGTACGCGGTCGATCACCTGAACCGCCCGCAGGAGACGATCGCCCGGGCCTTTGACGATGGCCTGGCTGCACTGGCCCTGGAGACCACCAAGCTGCTGCGCGTGCAACGCCAGGCCGTGTCGGGCGCCCGGGCCGGATCGGCCGCCGAGGCCACCAAAGTGCACCTGGAAAACGTGCGCAAGATGCTGCTGGCGTTCTCGCGCGACCTGCGTGTCGTGATGTTGCGGCTGGC
>CAYNWR010000514.1:0-2208 GCA_964400915.1 uncultured Burkholderiaceae bacterium | reverse complement strand
CGCGCACAAAGGACTGGTCGATCTTGAGCTTGTCGATGTCAAAGCGCTTGAGGTACGACAGGCTCGAATAGCCGGTGCCGAAATCGTCGATCGACAGTTGCACCCCCAGTTGCTTGAAATCCCGCAGGGCGTTCATCACGGAATCCACGTTCTGAATCAGGATGGATTCCGTCAACTCCAGTTCGAGCCGGGTCGGCGACAAACCCGTTTGGCCCAGCACCTGGGCCACGGTCTGCATCAGCTGACCGCGTCGAAACTGCACGGCCGAGAGATTGACCGCGACGATGAGTTCGCTCCACCCCATGCGGCCCCAGCCCACGGCTTCGGTGCAGGCTGCCTGCAATGCCCATTCGCCAATGGGCAGGATGAGTCCGGTTTCCTCGGCGACCGGAATGAATCGCGCCGGTGACACCGCCCCCAACTGCGGGTGGTTCCATCGCAGCAAGGCCTCGGCCCCCATCACGTTGCCGGTTGCCAGTTCGATCTGCGGCTGGAAGACCAGGGCCAGCTCCTTGCGTTCAAGCGCGCGGTGCAGGGCATTGCGCAGCACCAGGTGTTCGGTCACGCCGGCGTTCATGACCTCGTCAAAACACTGGAAGGTGTTGCGCCCGGACTCCTTGGCGCGGTACATGGCGATGTCGGCCTTCTTGCGCAGCGTTTCAAAATCTTCGCCGTCGTCCGGAAACAGACAGACACCAATCGATGCGGACGTGGCGATCTCCTTGCCATCGCAGACAAATGGCTCCTGCAGGCGCGCCACCAGTTTGGCCGTGGCGGCCAGCACGGCGCTCTTGCTCTCCATGTCCTCCAGGAGGACGACGAATTCGTCGCCGCCCTGGCGGCTGACCGTGTCGGCTTCGCGCGCACCCATCTTGAGCCGCAACGCAACCTCCACCAGCAGGTCGTCACCCACCGCATGGCCCAGCGAGTCGTTGACTCGCTTGAAGTTGTCCAGATCGATGAACAACAGCGCAAAGCGGCTGTTGGTTCGACGCGCGTGCGCCACCGCGTGGGTGAAGCGGTCCTCCAGCAGCAGGCGATTGGGCAAGCCGGTCAAGGCATCGTGGTAGGCCAGCCGGGCGATCTCCTGCTCCTTGGCCCGGCCTTCGGCAATCTCTCGGGTCAACTGCTGGTTGGCCAGGGCCAAGGCCTCGGTTCGCTCGCGCACCCGCTGCTCCAGCTCACGGTGCGCGCGCTCAAGTGCCTCCTGAGCCGCCTTGCGCTCGCTGACATCCTCGGTGATCCAGATCGTGCTGCGCGCGCCATCGGTCGAGGTCAGGGCCTGCGCCAGATGCCGGCACCAGACCCGTTCGCCGCTCTTGCGGACGTTGTGCCAGACCACGTCCACGCGCTCGCCCGCCGCCAGGCGCGGCCCGACCGTGGCAGCAAACTGCCGAAAGTCCTCGTCATCCACAAAGAAGACGGTGGTCGGCTGTCCGGCCAAGGTCCCGGCCGGCCACCCCAGCAACTCCTCGGCGCGCGGATTGCAGTGGTGCACGACACCCTCGTTGGTGAACAGGATGCCAACCGACGCGTTCTCCAGAATCGCTTCCTGGCGCAGCAGCAGATCCTGCAACTCGTTCTCGGCGCGCCGGCGTTCGGTGATGTCGTCCAGGATCCAGATCGTGCCTTCGGCGGTGTTGGCCGGATTGACCGCCTTGGCGCGCACACGGCAGAGCACCGCACTGCCGTCGCGGCGGCTCATCCGGTATTCGACGTCGAGCAGTTTGCCGGCACCCAGAATGGGCGCCGCGATCTGCCCCATCTGCGCGTAGTCGCTCTCATTCAAATAGAAGACCGAACCGGGTTGGCCCAGCAACTCGGCTTCGGGCCAGCCGAAAAGTCGCGCACAGGCCGGGTTGCACTGCTGCACCTTGCGGTCGCGCATAAAGAGAATCCCGATGTCGGCGTTCTCCAGAATCGCCTTCAATTCGAGCAGCATGTGCTGTCGTTCTTCGCCGCCGGTGACCACTCGCCCGTTCATGGCATCAGTTTGCACGATTGCGAGCTTCAAAAACCCGGATGAACACTCAAAATGCGGGCCCGCTGCATCGGTGCTAGCCTAAGGCCTGCCCATTGCCGACATCGACCGGTACCACCCATGATCGACCTTCACTACTGGCCCACACCCAACGGCTGGAAAATTTCCATTTTTCTTGAGGAATGTGGCCTGCCCTGGCGCCTGGTGCCGGTGAACATCGGCAAGGG
>CAYNWR010000513.1:0-2208 GCA_964400915.1 uncultured Burkholderiaceae bacterium | reverse complement strand
GGTAATACATGTCCTCGCGAAACCGGTTTTCCCAGGACAGGGCCAGCAGATCCTGGTGCGTGGCGCAGACGATGCGAACGTCCACGGCGATTTCCTGCCGCCCGCCCAATCTTTCGATCGTGCGCTCCTGCAGAAAGCGCAACAACTTGGCCTGCAGCGAAAACGGCAGGTCGCCGATCTCGTCGAGCATCAGGGTGCCACCGTCGGCCAGTTCAATCTTGCCTGGCGTGGTCTTGCTCGCCCCGGTGAACGCACCCTTTTCGTAGCCAAACAATTCGGCTTCGATGAGGTTCTCGGGGATGGCAGCGCAATTGATCGCCACGAACCGACCGGCCTTGCGCGGCGACGCCAGGTGCAGGCCACGCGCCAGCACCTCCTTGCCGGTACCGCTTTCACCCAGCAACATGACGGTTGCGTTGCTCGATGCCACCTTTTCGATGATTCGGCAGACACGCAGCATCTCGGGATCGCGGGTAATCAACCCGGCCAACGCGTCGGGCTGCCGCATGGCCTGCAGGCGCTGGTTTTCGCGCTGCAGTTCAAACATCCTCAGCGCGCGGTCCACCGTCAGATTCAGGATGTCCGGCTCAAAGGGTTTCGCAAGAAAGTCATAGGCCCCCAGAGCCACCGCCCGCAGCGCATTGGCCTGATCGTTCTGGCCCGTCAGGACAATCACCTTGGTATCGGGCTCGGCCTCGAGAATCTGGCCCAGCAGGGCAAACCCTTCGCTGACCGAATCCGGATCCGGCGGAAGACCCAGGTCCATGGTGACCACAGCGGGCTTGAAACGCCGCATCTGCACCATTGCCGACTCGCGATCATCAGCCGTCACCGATTCAAACCGGTCAAGTGACCACTTGATCTGCTTTTGCAAGGCAGGGTCGTCCTCGACGATCAGGAGGGCGCGGCCTTTATCGGAACTCATGGGGAATCGGTGCGATGGAGATCGGACAGTTTGCTGGCTTCGAACAAGGGTAACAGGATTGTGATGCGGGTTCCGCTCCCCGGTTGGCTTTCCACCAGCATCCGGCCGCCCAGTTCCTGCACATATTGGTAGCTTTCGTAGGCGCCAATGCCCATGCCTGCCTGCTTGGTCGACTGGAAGGGCTTGAACAGTCGTTCTCGGATGAATTCCTCGCTCATCCCCTGGCCAGTGTCCCCCACAAGCACACGAGCCTGGCCGCTGGCGCGAGACAACTCGATCCAGACCCGGCCTGACGGGTCGGTGGCATCGAACGCGTTTTGCACCATGTGGCCCAGGATGCGCTCCAGCCGGTCGGCGTGTCCACGCGTTTGCACGGCTTCGACGATCTGCACGTCCAAGCTGCGCCCACGGTCGGCGGCAACCTTCTCGATGCGTCGGACCAGTTCCACCAGATCGACCCCGTGGGCGGCTCCGACCGGCGTGGCACCCTCGCGCAATTGCAACATCATCTGACGCATGCGGTCCAGGGAGTTTTCCACCGTCATCAGCATGTCCTGCTGAAACTCGGGATTGCCGGCCAGGCGTTTGGCGTTTTTCATCATCAGAGACAACTGGGTGATGATGTTTTTCAGATCGTGCACCACAAACGCCGACATGCGGTTGAACGCATCAAACTTGCGCGCCTCCAGCAAGGCCTCTGTGGCCTGCATCTGTGCCAGGTAGCTCGCGGCCTGGCGCCCCGCGGTCTTTAGCAGGTCGTTGATCTCCCAGTTCACGTCAACGGCCGTTCGCGCGCTGGCCAGCACCACAAATCCGATCAAGCCCTGCGGCGCACTCAAAGGCACCGCAAGCCACGCCTGTTCCAGCGAAGCGAGCCAGGCGGGCAGGCGCAAGTCGGCGTAGCGCCGAGGGAAGGATCGGTATTCCTCCAGGTTGATCACCCAGCCGTTGGTGGCCAGGAAGCGAACCCAGGATGACTCGGCCGGCTCGCGCTCCGAGACAGCTGCCAGGTTCCACCGGGCAACCTGGTGGAATTCCTTGCCGTCGGGGGTGACCAGCCACAAGGCTCCGCCTGGGCTCTCCAGCATGTCGGCCAGGCCATGAATCACCTGCTCGCCCAGGGCCTGTGGTGAGGTCTGCGCCGACAAGGTCTGCGTGAAGCGCAACCATTCCTCGCGGTAGTCGTAGCGGTAGCGAAAGAAGTTCTTGCCCAGAAAAACCCGCAGCCTGGAACGCACCGACCCCGACATCGTCAGGGTCATCAACACAATCAGGGCACCAAA
>CAYNWR010000512.1:0-2220 GCA_964400915.1 uncultured Burkholderiaceae bacterium | reverse complement strand
CCAGAGCCGCACCGGCATAGAAGAACATGCGCACGCGCGACAGCAGGTTGCGCCGCAGCACATCGTCGGTCTTCATCGCGTGGGCGATCATCTCGAAGCCGATGGGCACGTTGTAGTAGACCGTCGGCGCGATCTCGCGCAGGTTGGCCAGGGTCTGGGCGATCAGGCCTGGGGTGGGTTTGCCTTCGTCGATGTAATAGCTGCCGCCGTTGAACAGCGCCGCATGGAAATTGTTGTTGCCACCGAAAGTGTGGTTCCAGGGCAGCCAGTCCAGCAGCACCGGGGGCTCGCCCGTGCCGTACACCGACGGCATCGACGTGCGGATCTGTTCCTGGTTGGCGCAGATCATGCGTTGGGTGTTGATCACGCCCTTGGGCAGTTTGGTTGACCCGCTGGTGAACAGGAACTTGACGATGGTGTCGGGGCCTGTGGCGGCCATGGCTGCCGCCACAGCGGGTGTCGGGGCGGTCGCCGCCAAATCGGCAAAGGTCGTGGTGGGGGTGTTGGAAGCACCCCGCAGCGCTGGCACCAACGTGACCACCTCGGTGTCCGCGGCAACCACGGCGTCGATGGCTTTGCCATAGCGTGCCCAATCACTGGCGAACACCAGGCCCGGCGTGATGGTGTCCAGCACATGGCGCAGCTTGCCGTAGTCGGTGCTCATCAGGCTGTAGGCCGTGGACACCGGGCACCAGGGCACGCCAACGGTCATGCAGCCCAGCGCCAGAAGGGCGTGTTCCAGGCTGTTTTCCGACAGGATGGCCACGGGCCGCTCGGGCGACAGGCCGCGGTCGATCAGTGACTGCCCGATGCGCTGGGCGGTGTCCCAGGCCTGGGCATAACTGACGTGACGCCAGGGGCCCAAACCGTCGGGGGCTGGCGCGCGTTGCGCCATCCAGGTGCGGTCGGGTGCCTGAGTTGCCCAATGGCGCAGCCGATCGGTCATGCGCTCGGGGTAGGGCCCCAGCGGACGTTCCGCCCGCAGGTAGGTGACGCCACCGCGGTCTTCGCGAACCGCTCGGGTGACGCCGAACTCGAAGCTTCGATAGCGGGGTGGATGCAAGCTGCTCATCGGGGCTCAGCAATGGTGGTGATCACGATTGGGGAACCTTGACCTTGGGGCCGCGACCTTCCAGAAATTCGCGCACGCGGGCCTTGGCTTCGGGTGCGCTCTGCGCGATGGCAGCCAGCAGCCCTTCGGTGAAGTAACCATGGTCGGATGCCTGCTCGGCGATGCGTGGTAGCCCATGCATCAGCGAGTAATTGGTCATGGGCGCGTTTTGGGCGATGCGCGTGGCGATCTCGATGGCGCGCTCCAGGGCCTGTCCACTGGGCACCAGGTACTGCGCAAAGCCCATGGCCACGGCCACGTCGGCGCGGTGGATGCGCCCGGTCAGCATCATGTCCATCATGTGCTGGGTGCCGATCAGCTTGGGGATACGCACCGAACCGCCACCCCCCACAAAAATGCCGCGCGAGCCTTCGGGCAAGGCGAAGTAGGCGGTCTCGTCGGCAACGCGGATGTGACAGGTGGCCGCCAGTTCCAGCCCTCCGCCCACACAGGCGCCATGAATGGCGACCACCACGGGAATCCGCCCGAACTCGATGCCACTCAGAATGCTGTGCCAGCCCCGCGAGTGGTGCATGCCTTCGACGGCGTCGCGCTCGGACAGTTCGCTCAGATCGAGCCCGGCACAAAAATGCTCCCCATCGCCGTGGATGACGGCCACGCGGGTGCTGGCCGGCAGCTCGGCGAACGCCTGCGCCAGTTCGGCCATCACGCCATCGGACAGTGCATTTCGCTTTTGCGGGCGAGCCAGGGTGATGATGGCAACGCCGTCACGATGGGTGACGCGCAGGTCGCGGAAGGATTCAGAAGGCATGAGTGAGCTTAAAATTTTCGATTATGGAGAATAATGAATTGTCGACCGCCCTTGCCGGTCCACCTTTTGGGGTATACCCGCAGCCATGAAGCACCAAGACCTGATTGCCATCGACATCCACACCCACGCCGAAGTGAGCTGCTGGAACCCGTTCGACAACTATGGCGAGGAGTACGACCGCGCCGCCGACAAGTATTTTCGATCCAACCGCAGGCCAAGCATTGCCGAGACGATTGCCTACTATCGTGAACGCAAGATCGGTCTCGTGATGTTCACGGTGGACAGCGAATCCAAGCTCGGCCGCCGCCGCATTCCCAACGAGGAAATTGCCGAGGCA
>CAYNWR010000511.1:0-2223 GCA_964400915.1 uncultured Burkholderiaceae bacterium | reverse complement strand
TGGCCGCCAGGTAGCGCGGACCAACGATGGTTCCATCGTTGATCGCGTTGCGGATGACCACGTCCAGCCGCGGCTTGGCCGTGGCAGCGCCCACGCAGCTGGTCCAGCCCATGTCCAGATAGCGCCGGGCGATCTGGGCGCACCACAGGATGTGTTCTTCGGGGGGCATGCGCTGGATTGCGTCGAGGCTGGGTTGGTCGTTCCAGGCAAAGTGCGTGTGGGCCTCGACCATGCCGGGCATCAGGAAGGCGCCCGCGGCGTCGATCGTCGTCACACCGATGACCGGGATGCGCGCGGCCCCTTGCGCCGTGCGCTGCACGCGCGCAATGCGCTTGCCCTGAACCAGCACATCGCCCTGAAAGGGCAATTCGCCCGAACCGTCAAAGATGCGGGCATTGGTAAAGAGGACATCGGCCATGTCGGGGCTCCGGCGGATTCAGGGCAGGCGCGCGAGCCAGGCACGCAGTTCGCGCGCGCAGTCCTCGGGACGCTCGATGGGGGTCCAATGACCACAGCGCGGCAACACGGTCACCTGCGGTCGGGCATGGTGCTGCGCCAGGGCGTCGGCCATCGCGCGCACGGCTTGCGGTGGCGCCACGGCGTCCTCGTCGCCGGTGATCAGCAGGCTGGGTGCCGCCACCCGCGTGAGATCGGCGGATTGCGCGTCCGCGAGTGCCCGGCAGGTGCGGGCATACGCCATCGGATCCTGTCGGCTGAGGCTCTCGCGCACAAAGGCGGCCACCACGGGATTGCGCTCGCGCGAATGCGCCGATGTGGCGCCCAGCATCAGGGCTTGCGCCACGTCACGCATCGCGCCGGCACCGCCGGCCTCGACGGCATCGGCCCGTGCCCGGATGGCCTTGCGCGCTGGATCGCCGGGGGCCAGCAATGGTCCGAAAAGAGCCATCGAGCGCACCAGGCGCGGCTGGCGGGCTGCCACATGCTGGCACACGATGGTTCCCAGCGAATGACCGACCCATTGCGCACGCTGGATCTTCAGATGGTTGCAGACACCCTCCAGCGCGGCAGCCATGAACTCGATGCCCAAGGTGCCGCTGGGTGCCAGCGATCGCGCGCTGCCCGGCAGTTCGACGCGCAACACGCGATGCCCCTTCATGGCATCCATCACGGCGGTCCAGGTGTTGGCGCTGCCGCCCAGGCCATGAACACAGACGACGGGATCACCGTCGCCATCGTCCTCGACCACCACCTTGTCGATCACATGAAAGGGCATGAAAGGGCTTGTCTGTGCGCTGTACTTCGGTAAAAATGAGACAGTCGTCTCACGTACAGGTGGCGGCATGATACGGTTTGTGTCTTGATCGCGCACAAGCTTTTCAAGGCTTTTTCTTGGTGCTTTCCCGATGTCAACAAAGCGAAAAGGACCCAGCGAACCCATGCGCCCGCCAGCGGGTGCTGCGCGAGCGGCCACCTTTCAATCGCTGATCGACACCGCGATGGAACTGATCCACCGAGACGGTCACATCCCGGGGGTCGCCGAAGTCGCCCTGCGGGCGGGCGTTTCGCGCGCCACGGCCTATCGCTATTTCCCGAGTCGAAGCGCTCTGGTCACCGCAGTGATCGACGCATCCCTGGGGCCGGTTCGCCAACTGGCGGATGACAAACAGACCGGTCGTCAGCGCGTGCATGACCTGTTTCGGCGCACCTTCCCGCGCTTCAAGGAGTTCGAGCCTCAGCTTCGCGCCGCCGCCCAACTGGCGCTGGAGCAATGGAGCCTGGAACGAGCGGGCCTGCTGGAAGAGGAGCCCTACCGCCGCGGGCATCGTGTGCGCATCCTGGAACACGCCGTCGCGCCGCTGGAAGCCGAGTTGCCGGCGGCCACGGTGCGCAAGCTGCAGCGGGCTCTTGGTGTCGTCTACGGAATCGAGTCGTACACCGTCCTCAAGGACATCTGGGGTCTGGGTGAGCGCGACATCGAACGCACCGCGTTGTGGATGGCCGACGCCTTGATTGACGCCGCCGAGCGCGAGGGGCGGGCACCTCGTTCCAGCAATTCTGATTAAATTCGGCGGATAGCGAGCGTCAAGCCTGGTTGGCTTGCTATTGTTTTTAGTTGGCGTTCGCTGCGACGGACAGCGTCAGAGGCGCGCCAGGCGTTCCAGCGCCAGCGCCAGCGTTTCATCCTTCTTGGCAAAACAGAAGCGCACGACACGCTGATCGAATCCATCGCCGTAGAAGGCAGACAAGGGGATCGCCGCCACG
>CAYNWR010000510.1:0-2228 GCA_964400915.1 uncultured Burkholderiaceae bacterium | reverse complement strand
CATTGGCGGCGATGGTGGCGCTTTCCATGTCCAGGGCCACCGCGCGGCTCTGACTGAAGCGCCGCTGGGGCTGGTTTGCCGGCAGCAGCTCCCAGTTGCGGTTGTCGGTGCTGGCCACGGTGCCGGTGCGCAGCACCTTCTTGAGTGCCGGCCCGGCCAGTTGGGTCACTTCGGCCACCGCCTGTTCCAGCGCCACCTGCACCTCGGCCAGGGCGGGAATCGGAATCCACAATGGCAGCTCTTCGTCCAGCACATGGTCCTCGCGCACATAGCCGTGCGCCAGGACGTAGTCGCCCAACTGCTGGTTGGTCCGCAGGCCCGCGCAATGCCCAAGCATCAGCCAGACATGCGGACGCAGCACGGCGATGTGATCGGTGATGTTCTTGGCATTGGCCGGCCCCACACCGATGTTGACCAGGGTGATGCCGGCGTGCCCGTCCAGGTTCAGGTGGTAGGCTGGCATCTGGGGCAGGCGCGGCGGTGCGAGGCCTTCCGCATCCGTGGGCTCGGCTGGCAATCCCACCCGACGCGTGACGACGTTGCCGGGTTCGACAAAGCAGGTGTAGGGGCTGCTGGCGTCGCGCATCGCCGCGTGTCCGAGCTTGATGAACTCGTCCACGTAGAACTGGTAGTTGGTAAACAGCACGTAGTTCTGAAAATGATGCGGCGAGGTGCCTGTGTAGTGCCGCAGCCGGTGCAGCGAGTAGTCGACCCGTGGTGCCGTGAAAAGCGCCAGCGGCAGGGGTTCGCCGGCCCTGGCCTCCCAGGTGCCATTGGCGATGCCATCGTCCATCGCGGCCAGATCGGGCAGATCGAACACATCGCGCATCAACAGGCGTCGTGCTGGCGACAAGGTGCCCTCGACGTGATCGTTCTCGGCAAAGGAGAAATGGATGGGGATGGGTTGGTTGCTGGTGCCCACTTCCAGCTCCACCTGGTGGCTTAGCATCAGCAGGCGAAACTGCTCGACGTAGTAGTCGGCAAACAGGTCAGGCCGTGTCAGGGTGGTCTCGTAGCGCCCGGGTCCAGCCACAAAACCATAGCTCTGCTGGGCGGTTTCGGATCGGCTGTGCCGCGCCACCGTGTCGGTGTGCAGGCGCACCATGGGGTAGCAGGCACGCACGCGCGTGGCGAAATCCTCGCCAGCCACGAACCGCTGCATGGCCTGACGCAGAAACTCCACCTGCTGAAAATAGATGCGATGCAGGTGGGCCAGCGCGGCCATCGGGTCAGCGAATCGGGTGGGGGGGAAAAACGGCGCTTGATGCATCATGTTGGCGGGTCGGGGCAGCAGGCCACGCGGTTCGGTGGTGTCTGTGCATGGGAGCCCTCGCATTGTCCATGATGCCCGGCCCGCTCAACATGGATGGCACATGGCTGAATGGATCCTGGTCTTGGCTTTGGGCCTTGCCGCCGGTACGGTGGGCGGGGTCATCGGATTCGGCACCTCGATCATGCTCATGCCGACATTGGTCTGGGCCTTCGGGCCACGCGAGGCCGTGCCCATCATGGCCATTGCAAGCATCATGGCCAACGCGTCGCGCGTCTGGGTCTGGTGGCGCGACATCCAATGGCGGTTGGTGTCCGCCTACGCGGTGGGGGGAGTGCCGGCGGCCGCGTTGGGGGCGCATACCTTGCTGGTGGTGCCCGAGCGTGCCATCGCCGTGTTTCTCGGGCTGTTCTTTCTGGCCATGGTTCCCGTGCGCCGGTGGATGTTGGCGCAGCAATGGCGACTGGGCACCGCCCACTTGATGCTCGCGGGTGCGGGGGTGGGCTACCTCACCGGGGTGGCAGCCTCCACCGGGCCCATCAACACACCGATTTTCCTGATGCTGGGGCTCGTCAAGGGCCCGTTCCTCGCGACCGAGGCAATGGCCTCGCTGTCGGTGTTCGCCAGCAAGGCCATCACCTTTCGCAGCATGGATGCACTACCCGCAGCGGCCCTGCTCAAGGGCCTCGTGATCGGCACTGCAATTTCCGGGGGTTCCTACGTGGCCAAATCCATCGTCCAGCGGGTGAGCGCCAGCGCGTTCCAGCGCTTGATCGACCTCGTGATGTTGGTCTCGGGTGTTGTGATGCTGGGACTGGCCTGGCGCGGGTAGGCGCGCCGTGTCAGGCACCCTGCAAACGCGCAGGTGTTTACTCGACGGCCTTGACCATGTCCTCGACGACCTTCTTGGCATCGCCGAAGACCATCATGGTCTTGTCCATGTAGAACAGCTCGTTGT
>CAYNWR010000509.1:0-2233 GCA_964400915.1 uncultured Burkholderiaceae bacterium | reverse complement strand
ATCGGCATCGAACGGGTGGAAAGCTACGACTTCGTGCGCGACTTTGTCGGTCGGGTCAGCGAGGCCGGTTGCCGCGTGTTCATCGTGCATGCGCGCAACGCCTGGCTCCAGGGCCTGTCGCCCAAGCAGAACCGCGAGGTGCCGCCCCTGCGCTACGAGCAGGTGCACCGGCTCAAGCGCGATTTTCCCGGGCTCACCCTCGTGATCAACGGCGGCATCACCGACAACGATGCGGTTGCCCAGCACCTGCAGCACGTCGATGGTGTGATGCTGGGGCGGGCGGCCTATCACAACCCCTGGTTGCTCAGTGCCTGGGACTCTCGTTTTTTTGGCGCGACCGCCACCGAACGCACGCGCGAGGACGTCGAAGCGCAGTGGGTGCGCTACCTGGAAGGCCGGTGTGCCGAGCCGGGCGTGTTCTGGGTCCAGATGGCGCGACACGCGATGGGCCTGTACCTGGGCGAGCCCGGCGCGCGCCGTTGGCGGCAGGTGTGGAGCGACACCCGCTTGAAGGCCCTGGCACCGGCCCAGGTGGCCCGGATGGCACGGGAGGCGCGCGTTGGCCGTCCCCCCGGGGCCCAGCGCGGCCCCGCCAGCTGCCAGTTTTGATCCAATTGAACGCCAGCGAGCGTAGAATATCAACAGTTAGCTATCAAATTAATATCAGGAGACACCCCATGCTGACCCTCTACTACGCCCCCAATGCCTGTTCGCGGGCGTCGCACATCACGCTGGCCAAGGCGGGTGCCGACTACACCGCAAGGCGCGTGAACTTCGCGCAAAGCGAGCAGCGCACACCCGATTACCTCAAGCTCAACCCCAAGGGACGCGTGCCGGTGCTGGTCACCCCACAAGGCGTGCTGACCGAAACCCCGGCCATCCTGCTGTACATCGCGCAGACGTTTCCCGGTGCGGGCCTGGCGCCGCTGGCCGACGCCTTTGCCCTGGCCAAGATGAATTCCTTCCTGAGCTTCATGTGCTCCACCGTGCACGTCAACCACGCGCACCGCGTGCGCGGCAACCGCTGGGCCGACGACGAAACCGCGCTCGAATCGATGAAGAAGAAGGTGCCCCAAACCATGGGCGACGCCTTTGCGCTGATCGAGAACGAGTACTTTCAGGGGCCGTGGGTGATGGGCGATCGCTTCACGGTGTGCGACCCGTACCTGTTCACGATTGCGGGTTGGCTGGGCGGCGACGGTGTGGACATCGCGCGCTTTCCCAAGGTCAACGAACATTTCCAGCGCATGGCGGCCGACCCGGTGGTGGCCAAGGTGGTGGCGACGGAGCAGGCGCCAGCCTGAGCTTCGAGGCGCGGCCCTAGCTGGCCGCTTCCAGCCCCTGCGCAAAATGCGTCTGCATGGCGCGCGTGGCGGCTTCGGCGTCGCGGCGCAGCAGGGCTTGCATCACCGCGCGGTGTTCGGCCAGCGATTCGGCCATGCGCCCGGTCTTGAGCAGGGAGTTGTGGCGGTTGAGCTTCATCACCTTGCGCAGATCGGCCACCATCTGGTTGCGCCAGCGGTTGCCCGCCATGTCCAGCAGGCGCATGTGAAAGGCCTCGTTGAGCGCAAAGAAGCGCTCGCGCTGGCGGACGGCCGCCTCCAGCTTGTCGTGCAGGGCCTGCAGCTCGCGCAGCTCGGCGTCGCTGGCCGTGCGGGCCACCACACCGGCGGCGTCGCTCTCCAGCAGGGACAGCAGGTGGTAGACGTCGCTCAGGTCCTTGTCGTTGACCTCGGTCACGTAGGCGCCGCGTCGCACCTTGATGGTCACCAGGCCTTCGGCCGCCAGCACCTTGAGCGCCTCGCGCAGCGGTGTGCGGCTGATGCCGTATTCCTCGGCGATCTTGAGCTCGTCGATCCACGCGCCGGGCTCGAGCACGCGCTGAAAGATGCGCTGACGCAGTTGCTCGGCAACCTCTTCGTACAACGCGGGACGCGCCAGGCTCAATGCGGACATGGGGGTGAGTCTAGTCGAAAACTCAATGAAAAATATTTTATCCATAATTATAAATGCGGTAAACTCATGCCGCCTGTTGGCCGCTGCCCACTTGCGAGGGGCGGCTGCCTGGCCATTGCGCGCACCCCGAACCTGAGCTGAAAGCCCCACGATGGAATCCAAAGAATTTCCGCGCCCTCCGATCGACGCCTGGCTCAAGGCGGCCGCCAAGTCGGCGCCCGGCGCTCAGGTGGATGCGCTGAACTGGACCACGCCCGAAGGCATCGTCGTCAAGCCG